>JAYVTX010000373.1:0-5884 GCA_043788425.1 Rhodospirillales bacterium | reverse complement strand
ACCGCATTAGCTGCCCAGTACGAGGCCTATCCCTACCCCAAGCGCGACCCACGGGATGAGGCCAAGCGCCTGGTGATCGGCAGCCCGAACCATCTGCGGGAGATCGACCATTGGGTATTTGGCGCACGCCGGCCACGGTCGTTGCCGATGCGGGCGCTGGTGGCCGGCGGCGGCACGGGCGATGGCGCGATCATGCTGGCGCAGCAGATGGCCAGTGCCGGACGGCAGGGGCGGGTGACCTATCTGGACCGGTCGGGCGCGGCGATGGCGGTAGCGCAGGCCCGGGCGGCGGCGCGGGGATTGACGCTCGATTGGGTGCAGGGATCGCTGCTCGATCTACCCACGCTGGGGTTGGCACCGTTCGATATGATCGATTGCTGCGGCGTGCTGCACCACTTGCCCGACCCGGCGGCGGGGCTGGCCGCGCTGCTATCCGTACTGGCGCCGGGCGGCGGCCTGGGCCTGATGGTCTACGCCCCGCATGGCCGGACAGGCGTGTACGAGTTGCAGGAAGCCCTGCGCCTGCTGGCGCCTGGGGGCGAGCCGCCCGCCGCCCGGTTGGACGTGGCGCGCCGGGTCATGAAGCACCTGCCGGAAACGGCATGGCTGCGGCGGAACGGTTATTTCGGCGATCATATCGATGGCGGCGACGCCGGGCTGTACGACCTGCTGCTGAACCCCCGCGACCGCGCCTACACCGTGCCAGACCTAGTGGCGCTGCTGGACGGGGCGGGCCTACGCAGCACGGCCTGGATCGAGCCTGCGCGCTACAACCCGGATTGGCTGCTGCCCGACCCGAAGCTGCGTGCCCGGGCCGCAACCCTCGACGCCCATGGCCGGGCTGCGTTGGCGGAGGCGCTGGCCGGCAACATGAGCACCCATGTCGTGTACGCCGTCCGCGCGTCAGAATGGACGCCGGCAGCCGATGGTACCGACCCGGCCGCGGTTCCGGTCGCGCGCGAACTACCGGCGGCGGACATGGCGGCCAACATCCGGCCCGATGGGACGCTGCCGTTCATCCTCGATGGGCTGCGCATCGCATTGCCGCTGCCGCCGCTTGCGGGGGCCATCTTACGCCAAATCGACGGCGTGCGGACCGTGGCGCAGATCGGGGCGGCGCTGCCGGTCGATGCGGCGTCGTTCGCGCGGGCGTGGACCTCGACCTACGCGGCGCTGAACGGCATGAACCGGCTTCTGCTGGTGCCGCCAGCCTGATTACGCCAGGCTGATTACGCGGCGACGCGGGTGCCCTGCGCAGCCCGGCCCATCGCAAAATCGACCGCCGCCGCCGTGTGGATGGCCGTGCTGTCGAACCCGGGGCAGGGCAGGGCAGCGGGATCCAGCAGCAGGCAGATTTCCGTACACCCCAGTATCACGCTGTCGGCCCCGGCGGCCACGCCCCGGGCAATGACGTCCATCAGCCGCGCCCGGGACGTTTCCAGCACCACGCCCTGGCATAGCTCGTTGAAGATCACGTCGTGCACGGCGTGCCGGTCGGCTGCACCGGGCATCATGACGGAAATGTCGTGGGCGCGCATGGCGTCGTTATAGAAGCCGTGTTCCATCGTGTAGCGTGTCGCCAGCAGCAGCGGACGGCGCCGGCCGTGCTGGTGCAATGCGGCGGCCGTTGCATCGACGATGTCGATCAGCTGCGCGCCGGGCCGGGTGGCGGCAATGCGTGCGGCGACGGGTGCTGCGACCAGGTGCATCGTGTTGGTGCAAATCAGCACGGCATCCGCGCCGCCCCGGACCAATCCGGCTGCGGCGTCGGCCAGCATTGTCGCGGCCCCATCCCAATCGCCCGCCTGTTGCAGGCTGACGATCCGGGCAAAATCGAGGGAGTGCAGCAGGATCTCCGCCGAATGCAGCCCGCCGCGCTCGGCCCGGATCTGGGTGTTGATCTGGCGGTAGTACACGGCCGTACTCTCCCAGCTCATGCCGCCGATTAGTCCGATCACCCGCATGCCTGGTCCCCCTGCCGATCACCCTAATTTAATCGGTGCGCGTGATGTCGTGAACGCGGAAATTTGGCCGGTTCGTCAGTTACCTGCACGGCGTGCGCGTGCGAAAGGGTTTTCGTGCATTCGCATTGCGTAGTTCGATACAGCAACGCACGGTGTCCCATGCTCGACGATCGCGACCGGACACTGTTGACGCTTCTACAAACCGACGCCGATCTGTCGGTGGCGACCATGGCCGACCGGGTCGCACTGTCGCCATCCGCGTGTTCGCGCCGGGTGCAGCGGTTGCGGGATGACGGGTACATCACGCGCCGGGTCGCGGTGCTGGACCGGCGGCGAATGCAGGTGCCGACCACGGTGTTTGTCCTGCTTCGCAGCGGCCGTCACGCCGCCGAATGGGTGGACGCGTTGCGGCAGGCGATACAGGACGTGCCCGAGATCGTGGAGGTACACCGGCTGACGGGCAACTACGATTATTTGCTGAAGATCGTGCTGCCAAACGTTGAGCACTACGACCAAGTGTACAAACGCTGGTCGCACCGAATCGAGCTGTTTGACGTCTCCGCCTATATCTCGATGGAGACGCTGAAGGCAGAGACGGCCATTCCAACCGCGTTTGCGGATTAACCGAACACGCCATCCAGGCTGACGCTGATGGCCGCCATGGCAAGCGTTATGGTATCGGTCGGGCCATGCGTCGTGACGGTCGCATAGAAGTCGCCGGACGGGTCGCGGTGCACGTCCACGACCCGGCGGCGCAGATCGACAATCCAGTATTCGGGCACACCGGCCCGCGCATAGGCGGCTAATTTTACCACACGGTCGTAACGTAGGCTGCTATCCGACACCTCGACTAGCAACAGGATGTCTGCCGGTGTCGGGCGAGCCGTGCGGTACCGGTCGGCCCGGCGGCGCGAGACCGAGAAATCCGGCTCAGGTTCGCTGAATTGGTCAAGGCGGACGGAACTCTGGGTCGACACACTCGCCGCGGCACCACATGCCGTAACGAGCGCCTCGTTCAACGCATCGACCGCCGCCGCGTGATCCGGGCCGATTGGGGCCAAGTCGATCACCTCCCCATTCAGTAGCTCGACACGATCATCGGGGCTGAAAATGCCAGCCGCGCCCATCTGGTGATACGCGTCCACATGCAGCCGGTGTCGGCGGATGAGCGTGTCGGTGTCGTGCATCGCAGCCCCTTACCATCGAGATCGTACCAGACTCACCCCCGCCCAGTCACCAAGTCCGACACCACGCCCGGGTCGGCTAGGGTCGAAATATCACCCAGCGCATCCGTCTCATTGGCGGCGATTTTGCGCAGGATGCGGCGCATGATCTTGCCCGATCGCGTCTTGGGCAGTCCGGGCGCCCACTGGATTGCGTCCGGGGAGGCGATTGGTCCGATCTCCTTACGCACCCACGCTACCAACTCCTTACGCAGCGCCTCCGTCGGTTCGACGCCGCCAATCAGGGTCACGTAGGCGTAAATCCCCTGGCCCTTTATTTCATGCGGAAAGCCCACGACGGCGGCCTCGGCAACGCTGGGGTGGGCGACGAGCGCGCTTTCAACCTCGGCCGTGCCCATGCGATGGCCCGATACGTTGATCACGTCGTCCACGCGGCCCGTGATCCACCAATAGCCGTCTTTGTCGCGCCGGGCGCCGTCGCCCGTGAAGTACAGGCCCTTGAACGTGGAAAAATAGGTCTGCACGAACCGGGCGTGGTCGCGATACAGCGTCCGCATCTGGCCCGGCCAGCTATCGGCGATGCACAAATTACCCTCGACCGCGCCTTCCAGCCGTACGCCTTCATTATCCACTAGCACGGGGTGGATGCCCGGCAGCGGCAGGGTGGCGGAACCGGGTTTGACGGCGGTGGCACCCGGTAGGGGCGAGATTAGGATCCCGCCCGTTTCCGTCTGCCACCACGTGTCCACGATCGGGCAGCGGCCATCGCCGACAACGTTGTAATACCATAGCCACGCCTCGGGATTGATCGGCTCACCCACGCTGCCGAGTACGCGCAACGACTGGCGGGACGTGGATTTTACCGGGCCCTCCCCATCGCGCATCAATGACCGGATGGCGGTAGGCGCGGTGTAGAAGATATTGACCTTGTGCTTGTCCACCACCTGCCAGAACCGGCTGCTGTCGGGGTAGTTGGGAATACCCTCAAACATCAGCGTCGTGGCCCCGTTAGCGAGCGGCCCGTACACGATGTAAGTGTGACCTGTTACCCAGCCGACATCGGCCGTGCACCAGTACACTTCGCCGGGTTGATAGTCGAATACCAGTTGATGGGTGTAGCTGGCCCAGACCATGTAGCCGCCAGTGGTATGGACGACGCCCTTGGGCTTGCCTGTACTGCCGCTGGTGTACAGGATGAATAACGGATCCTCGGCATCCATCGTCTCCGGCACGCAATCGGGCGCGGCAGCCGCCAGCAGGGTCGCGTAGTCATGGTCACGCCCGGCCACCATCGGCACGTCGCCGCCGGTCACGCGTACGACCACCACGTGCTGGATTGTTGGGCAGTGGGCCAGCGCCTCATCCGCATTCGCCTTTAGCGCCACGCGCCGCCCACCCCGCCGGCCCTCATCGGCTGTGATCAGCACCGTGCTGTCACAGTCCTGAATGCGGTTAGCGAGGCTGTCGGGGGAGAAGCCGCCGAACACGATCGCATGGATGGCACCCACCCGGGCGCAGGCGAGCATGGCCACCGCCGCCTCCACCACCATCGGCAGATAGAGCGTGACCCGGTCGCCCTTTTTCACGCCCAATCCGCGCAGCGCGTTGGCAAGGCGGCAGACCTCGGCATGCAGTTCGCGATAGGTGACGTGGCGACTATCGTCGGGGTTGTCGCCCTCCCAAATAATCGCAACCTGATCGGGCCGGATTGCGAGGTGCCGGTCCAGGCAACTCGCGGATGCGTTCAGCGTGCCGTCGGCGTACCAATTGATACGAACGTCGCCTTCGAAGCTGGTGTCTTTGATCTGGGTGGGCGGCTTGATCCAAGCGATGCGGCCCGCCTGCTCGGCCCAGAATGCGTCGGGGGTGGTAGTAGCCTGCGTCGTCATGGCGTCGAATTGCGCGGTGGTAACGTGGGTATGGGCGGCGATGTCCGGGCGTACCGGATAGAGCTTGTCGGACATGGGCGATCCCTCAGGTTTTTGTGACGGCTTGCAACAACGGTAGTCGGATGCTGCCTGTCGCGCTAGGTGCGGGGGTTGGTCTTTTAGGCGAACGCCCGCAGTGCATGCCGCTTAAGTCTGGAGCGATTGAACCCAACCCAATACCGCGGGAATGCGGCGTAGGAGAGAAACCAGCTGGACTTTTCTGCCTTGCGCGTGCTGGACGATATTAGCTCGTGCCTGACGGTGGTGGCGTAAGGGTTGCGGTCATGCTGTGGATGGAGCTGTGTTGAAGCAGCCCGGTTCGCACTTCAGGTCGTCGCAGACAATATGGGCAGTTCAGTTATTGGAATGTTCGTTGTCGGGCCAGGACGCGACCCGGCCTCCCACGGCAACACAAACGACGATGAACGAAGTTCGAGCATCGTCACGTAACGTATCTTTTGAATAACGTTGGATCGTACCTGAACGAGCCGGAAACCCTGAAACGTCGGTTCAGGTACGGTAGGTTTGTCGAAGCGCTGTACAGGATCGATCGGCCCTAACGCAGCCGTTTGCATGATCAACGGCCGATGTGCGTTCCACCAGGCCGCTGGATCGTCGGAGGAGTTCAGCGGGTCGGCATAGGGTGGTGTCCGCAACGCTGTGAAAGGGATGCCAGGCTGACCGGCACCGGGAATGTACAAACCAGGGCCTAGTTCGCCCCCTACCACGGCCCCCTGCTCCACGGTTACCTTTGCGGCGTTATCTTGATATTTAATTTTGAAGTTACCGGTGGTTGGATTGACAACTT
>JAYVTX010000372.1:0-3292 GCA_043788425.1 Rhodospirillales bacterium | reverse complement strand
CCGACAGCGTGGCCGATCAGATCCTGGCGTTCCGGGAGGAGGTGGGGGATTTCGGCACGCTGTTATACGCCGGGCATGACTGGGCAGACCGCGATCTAGCCCGGCGTAGTAAGGTGCTGATGGCCGAACAGGTGATGCCGCGGGTGAATGCCGTGATCGGGGCGGAGCGTCGGGCGGCGGAGTAGCAAGCGCTGGGCTTTGCCCCGGACCCCACCAGGGGCCGAGCCCCTGGGACCTCAGTCTATGGGTCCGATCCTGACCGCTTTGCGCGAAACGCTGGGTTCCGTAGTAACCGGCTCAAACTGAGCAGTACCGTTCCTTCACCGCCTCGTCTACCAACAACGCCGCCGCGGGCGCTTCATGCACGATCGCGCCGCCGTCTAGGATATAGGCACGGTCGCCCAACGCCAGTGCTAGTTCCACGTTCTGTTCAACCAGCAGGATCGTGGTGCCGGCGTCGCGCATGCGGCCGAATAGGGCAAACATCTCGTCCACCAAAACGGGCATGATCCCTTCCGACGGCTCGTCCAGCATGATCAGCTTTGGCTGGCTGACCATGGCGCGGGCAATGGCCAGCATCTGCTGCTCACCACCCGACATGGTGATGGCGGTCTGGTCCAGCCGTTCCGCCAGGCGCGGGAAGATTTCTGCGATCTCTTCGATCACCACCCGCTCCGGACGTTTTACCGACGCGGCGAGCACGCCCAGCCGCAGGTTCTCCCGCACCGTCATGCCCGGCACGATGCGGCGTTCTTCGGGCACGTAGCCTAGGCCGAGGCGGTTGCGAACATGGGCGGGGCGCGCCAGGATTTCCTGCCCGTCAAACACGACCCGGCCCGCGCGGCGGTCGACCAGGCCCATGACCGTCCGCAACGTCGTGGTCTTACCGGCGCCGTTGCGTCCGATCAGGCACACGATCTCACCGCGCCTTACCATCAGGTCGATCCCTTGCAGGATATGGCTGGGCCCGTACCAGGCTTGCAGTCCGGATATTTCCAGCATCAGTGGGATCGTTGGCCGAGGTAGACGCGCTTCACCGTCTCATTCGCCCGTATATCGTCTGGCGTGCCCTCCGCCAGCAGCTCGCCATGGTGCAGTACCAGCAGCCGGTCGCAGATGCCCATGACCAGCTTCATCTTATGCTCCACTAGAATGACCGTGCGATCCGCGGCCAGGCGAACGATCAGGTCCATCATGGCCCGCGTCTCCTCCGGCGACATGCCGGCTGTCGGTTCGTCCAGCAGCAGCAGACGCGGGCGGCTGGCCAGCGCCATCGCGATCTCCAGCGCCCGCTGTTCCCCATGGGCGAGTGTCGCCGCGAGCCGGTCCCGCCGGGGCCATAGGCCAACACTGTCCAGCAGTGCGCCAGCCTGTTCGACCAAATCCGTATGCCGGGCGCGGGGACGCCAAACGTCGTAGCGGGACCGCAGCGCCTGCAACGACACGCGCACGTTCTCCAGCGTACTCAGCTGGCCGAATACCGTCGTGATCTGGAACGACTTGGCGATGCCCATGGCGGCAAAGCGGTGCTGCGCGGTGCCGGTGATATCCCGACCCTCAAACAAAATCTGCCCGGTGCTGGGCGGGAATGCGCCGGATAGCGTGTTGAAATAAGTGCTTTTACCCGCGCCGTTCGGGCCGATGATGCCCGTCAGCTGCCCCTGCCGGAACCCGGCTGTGACGTCGCGCAGCGCCACGAACTTGCCAAAGCTTTTGCCCACGCCCCGGGTTTCCAGGATCAGGCCGGTCATCGCCGCACCCCCCTCATCGCCGCCCCCTCATCGCCGCACCAGCGTGCCCCACAAGCCGCGGGGGAAGAACAGCACACAGACGACGAACACACCGCCCACGGCCAGTTGCCAGTGCACGGTCCAGAGCGACACGAGGTTTTCCAGCAATAAAAAGACGGCAGCGCCGATGAACGGCCCAAAGAACGTGCCCATCCCGCCCAACAGCGCCATCATGACGACCGTGCCGGACGTCTGCACGCTGAGGGTCTCGATCGGCACAATGCCCAAATGCAGCGCCTGCAACCCGCCGGCCAGGCCGCAAAACCCGCCCGACAGCACGAAGGCGAGCCAGCGTGTCGTCCGCACGTCGAAACCGCAGGCCCTTGCCCGCGCCTCATTCTCCCGCAACGCCTCCAGCGCTGCCCCAAACGGTGAGGCCAATATGCGGGACAGCACGAACAATGCGGCCACAACAAAGGCTGCGACCACGTAATACCGCGTCGTGGGGTCCAGGAAGTTGAGCGGGCCGATGGTGGTGAGGTTTACGCCCCGCAACCCGTTCTCACCCCCAGTAATGTCCGTGGCCTGGTAGGCGATGTAATACACGCATTGCGACAGGGCCAAGGTGACCATGGCGAAGTAGATGCCGCGCGTCCGGATCGCCAGGCCGCCCATGATACTGGCCACGCCCGCACCGGCGGCCACGGCGGCCAGCAGCCCGGCCCACCATGGCCAGCCCCCATGCACGATTGCGATCCCGCACGCATAGGCGCCGCCGCCAAACAGCGCCGCATGCCCGAACGATAGCAGGCCCAAATAGCCGAACAGCAGGTTGAACCCGACAGCAAACAGCCCGTAGATCAGGATGTTTACCGCGATCGCCTTGAACGGCATGAATACGGGAAATACGATCAGAAATAGTGCCGCCAGCAGCACGCGATGCCGGGCGGCCAGGGCAAGCAGGCCGGGCCGCGTCCGGATGGCGGGGGCGGCCCCCTCTATCAACCCATCACCCATCAGCTCATCAGCCCGGCACGACCGAAAAACCCCTGCGGACGGATCAGCAGCACAACTGCCATCAGCAGGAAGATGGACACCTGCGCCATCTCCGGCGCGAATAGGGATGTGAGGCTAACCACCACGCCGACCAGCAACCCGGCCAAGACCGCGCCCAGCAACGACCCCATGCCGCCCACAACGGTTACGACAAAGGCGATGGCCAGCACGCTCTCCCCCATCTCCGGACTGGCGCCCTGCAGTGGCGCGGCCAACAGCCCGGCCAGTGCCGCAAGCCCGGTGCCGATCCCAAATACCACCAGCCAAACCCGGCCGACATCGATGCCCAGGATGCGCACAATTTGCGGATCGCGCGCGCCGGCCCGGATGATCAGGCCGTAGGGCGTACGCTCCAGAAACAGCCACAGGCCCAGCAATGCCAGCGCCGTCACGCCGATCACAAACAGGCGGTAGGTTGGAAAATAGCCGATGCCGATATCGGTCGCCCCCTGCAGCAGCTCCGGCGTGTCGAAACTCAGGCCCTGCGTACCAAACAGAATGCGCAC
>JAYVTX010000371.1:0-2879 GCA_043788425.1 Rhodospirillales bacterium | reverse complement strand
CAGCTCCGCCATGACCCGCGCGTGGGACACGGCCTCATACCGGGGGTGCAGCGCCGATAGCTTCACCGATATGCCGGGCCGGTTGGGCAGCGGCTGGTTGCCAGCGGCGCGCCCGATGGCGGCGATGGCGTTGGCATAGCTGTCCCGGTACCGGGTGGCATCGGCGGTCGTGCGCGCGCCTTCGCCCAACATATCGAAGCTGTACTGGTAAACCCGTCCAGCGCGGGACCCGGCGCGGGCCAGTGCCTCATCGATGGTCTGACCGAGTACGAAATGGCTGCCCATTACCCGCATCGCCTGGCGGATTGCGGCGCGAATGGCGGGGGTGCCGATCCGCTTGGCCAGGGCGGCCAGTACGCCATCCGGCGTCTCGTTCGGCTGGATCACACGCACGCTTAGCCCCAGCGCCCAGGCCGACGCGCCCGCCAGCAGGCCGGGGATGGCCGGGTGGCCGAAATCGCCAGCACCGAGCCGGTCCTCGATCAGCCGGTCGGCCGTCGCCGCGTCGGGGATGCGTAGTAACGCCTCGGCCAGGATCATCAGCGCCAAACCTTCCTTCGTATCCAGGGCATAGGCGCGCAGCATTTCCTCCACGCCGCCCAATCCGTGCGGCGTCCGAATGGCTTCGATGAACCGGGTCGCGGTCGCATCTACCCGGGCCTCCCGCGCCGGCGACAGCGCCAGGCCGGCCAGCAAGGGCACCAGCGCGTCGGCTTCGGGCGGGCAATAGGCGGCGTGGGGCATAGCTCTCTCCCGAGGAGTGCGCGTATAAACGGACAGATGGAACTAAACAGCAACACCGAAACGCTACCCACCGAAACGCTACCCACCGAAACGCTACCGGCCATTGCCGCGCGTGTGCGCCGGGCGGCGGCGCGGCTATGCCTGCTGCACGGCTGGGCGCCGGTTCATGAAATGCCGCTGCCCAACCACCGCCGCGCCGACATTCTGGCCATAACGCCCGATGGCCGCCTGCTGTGCATCGAAGTGAAATCCGGCGTCCGTGACTTCCTGACGGACCAAAAATGGCCAGAGTACATGGACTATGCGGACGCACTTTATTTCGCTGTCGACAGCACCTTTCCGCGCGCGCTGCTGCCCGAGCAGGCAGGGTGGATCGTGTCCCATGGTATGGAAGCGGAAATCGTGCGCGACGCGCCGGTGCAAGCGCTGCCACCCGCGCGCCGCCGGGCCATGACGCTGCGTATGGCCACGGTGGCGGCCACGCGTCTGGCCGTGCTGGACGACCCGGCGGGTGCGCTGGCCGTGCGGGCGGCGTTGCTAGTGGAATAATCGTGCAACCGAAGCCATTCAGCCGTGTTTCCTCACAGTGTTCCCGTAACTGACTGAGGAAATATCATGCGCAAGTTCATTACCGCCGCCCTGCTGCTGTCGATCGCCGCACCGCTGCTGGCCGCCTGCAACACCACGGCCGGCGCTGGCCAGGATGTTAGCGCCACCGGCCGCGCCATCACGCGCGGCGCGAATGATGTGAAGTCCGGCCTGTAAGAACTACAAGCTGTAAGAAACGCCGTCCGTCAGGTAGTCTTTTCCCAAAACGGGGGGATTTATGGATTTCGACCTGACGGATGAGCAGCGGCTGCTGGCGGATAGCACCAACCGGATGATCGGAGACCGTTACGGGTTTGAGGCCCGCAAAGGTTTCCGTCGCTCACCGGAGGGCTGGAGCCGCGATTTGTGGACCCAGTTTGCCGAGCTAGGCCTGTTGGGCCTGCCATTCAGTGAAGAGGATGGCGGTTTCGGCGGTGGCCCCGTCGAGACGGCTCTTGTCCTGGAGGCTTTCGGCCGCGCGCTGGTGGTGGAGCCCTACTTTGCGAGCATTATTCAATGCGGCGGATTGCTGCGCCATCTGGCCTCCTCCAAACAGCGCGCCCGGATGGTACCGGCCCTAGCGGCTGGCGAGATGGTGCTTGCCTATGCGCAAGCGGAACGGCAATCCCGTTTCAGTCTCAACGACGTTACCACCACCGCAACACCCGCCGGCGACGGCTGGGTTCTGACTGGCAACAAGACACTCGTGCTTCATGGCGACCATGCCGATCAGCTGTTGATTACCGCGCGCACGGCTGGAACCCATCGCGAACGGCACGGCATTGGCCTTTTTCTGGTGAAAGCCGAAGGGCCGGGCGTCACCCGGCGCGGCTACCCGACCCAAGATGGGTTGCGTGCCGCCGAGATTTCGTTCGCGTCCGCACCCGCCGAGGCCCTGGGTGACCCGGCGGAAGCGCTACCGGCGCTGGAGGCTGTCAACGATGAGTCTCTGGCCGCCCTGTGTTCGGAGGCCGTGGGCGTTATGCAGGCCATGCACGACATGACGGTTGATTACATGAAGACGCGAACGCAATTCGGACGCCCGATCGGCGATAATCAGGCACTGCAGCACCGGGCCGTCGACATGTACGTGTCGTTGGAACAGGCGCGCAGCATGGCCCTGTATGCGACCGTTATGTCGACCGACCCCAACCCGGTCGAACGGCAGCGCGCGATGCACGCGGCCAAGGTGCAGATTGGCCGCAGCGGCCGGCATATTGGGCAGGAGGCTGTGCAACTGCATGGCGGCATTGGCGTTACAATGGAATACGCCGTCGGTCACCACTTCAAGCGCATGACCATGATCGAACGCCTGTTTGGCGACACTGATACCCACCTGGCCGCCCTTGCGCGGCTGGGGGGACTGATCGCCGCGTGAGATCTCTCGTCCTGTTGCTGGTGCTGCTCGCGGTGCCAGCGCGGGCGGATTTCGAGTTGTGTGAGCAGGCGATTGCCGGCGCCGAACGCGCAGCCAAGCTACCGCCCAAGCTATTCGGCGCTGTCGCCCGGGCGGAAAGCGGGCGGGCCGATCCAGCGGGCCGGGTGCG
>JAYVTX010000370.1:0-3014 GCA_043788425.1 Rhodospirillales bacterium | reverse complement strand
ACCGTCTCCGTCAGTACCGCCCCCTCTAGCAACCCGGCATAGGCCAAGGCGACGACCGTGATCAGCCGCACCAGAATATTGCCGAACGCGTGCCGCCACAAAACCCGGGCGGCGCTCAGGCCCTTGGCGCGGGCGGTGGTGATGTACTCACTCGACAGCGCGTCCAGCATGAACGCGCGGGTCATGCGGGCGACGTTGGCCATGTTGAGTGACGCCAGCACTAGCGCGGGCAGCACGATGTGCCGGGCGGCGTCGCGCAGGCTGTCCCAGTCGCCGGCCAGTGCCGCATCGAGCAGCAGCAGTCCCGATCGCGGCGGTACCGTATCCTGGAAAAACACGTCCTGCCGCCCCGGACCAGGCGCCCAACCCAGCGTTGCGTAGAAAACCAGCAGCGCCACCAGCGCCAGAACAAACACGGGGACCGAGCTGCCGGACAGGCTGATCACCCGCACCACCTGATCCACCCAACTGCCCTGGCGTGACGCCGCCAGCACGCCCAGGGGAATGCCGACGCCCAACGCCACAACCAGCGCCACCGTCGCCAGTTCCAGCGTCGCGGGGAAGAACCGGGCAATGTCGGACGTCACGGGATTGCCCGTCGCGACAGACGAGCCGAGCTGCCCATGCGCCAGCCGGGTCAGGTAGATGACGAACTGCTCCGGCAGCGGCTTGTCCAGCCCGAGTTCAAGCCGGGCGCGCTCCCGCACGCTGGCGGGTGCGTTATCCCCCACCATGGCCAGCACCGGATCGATCGGCATGACCCGGCCGATGACGAACGTGACCAGCACCAGCCCGAACAGCGTGATCGGTATGCTGGCCAGCGCCGCAAAAAGGGCGCGGGCGCGGCCCACTATGCTTTTGCGACCGCCGTGTACTTCGACCGGTCGGACAGCAAAGCCAGCTCCAGGCCAGTCGTGGTCTTACGCATCGCAGCGACCTCCACCTGCTGGGCGAGCAGCACGAATGGGCTGCGTTCCTGGTGGTCGCGCTGCAGGCGTTCGTACAGCGCGATGCGGCGCTTGGCGTCTGGCTCCTTCTGCGCCTCGATCGCGCGGGCGGTGAAGTCGTCGTCCTTCCAATTGCTGCGCCAGCACAGTGTACGGTTCTTTTGCGCATCGCTGTTATCGGTGTTGATGTTGAACGTTTCCGCATTGCTGTGCGGGTCCATGTAGTCACTGCCCCAGCTTACCATCGCAATCTGGTGCTGACGGGCGCGAGTTTTGGTGATGACCTGTTTCCGGTCGCCGGCCAGCAGCGTCGCCTTGATGCCAATTTCAGCCAGGTTCGCCTGGATGGCCTGGGCCCAATCACTGTAGGGTGCCACGCTCGCGTGGTCGATCGTGATCTCAAACCCGTTGGGCACGCCAGCTTCGGCCAGCAGCGCCTTCGCCTTCGCCACGTCCTTCTTGAAAGGCAGGTCCGTCAGCGCGCCCGGAAAGCCCTTTGGCAAGAACGACTGGTGCGGCTCCCACGTGTTGGGGGTGATGGCGGCGGCGATCCCGGCATAGTCGATCGCCCACTTGAACGCCTGCCGCACCTGCAGCTTAGCAAGCTCCGGATGGTTTTGATTGAGGGCCAGGTAGTTGATGTAGCTTTTTGGTGCCGTTACCAGCGCGTAGGCAGGATCCTTGCCCATCATCGCCAACTGGTCCGGGGTCAGGTTGCGGGCAATGTCCAGATCGCCCTTTTGCAGGCCAAGCAACTGCGTGCTCGGCTCCGCCCGATGCAGGATCAGGACGCGACGCAGCTTAGCCGGGTTGCTCGCATTGGGGTTCGCCTCCAGCGCGGCACTTTCGCTAGCCTTGTAACTGCGCAGTTGATAGGGGCCCGAACCTGCACTGTTGCCCGCCTTGAGCCACGCGTTGCCCATGTCCGACCCGGCCGCGTGGGCCATTACCGTCTTTTTCTCCACGATCATGCCGACGGCCGCCGACAGACAGTACAGCAAGAACGAAGGCGAGCCCTTTTCTGCAATCGTGACCGCCAGCGTTTCGGGATCGATGGCGCGGATTTTCTGCGCCACGTTCGCGGCCGTAAAGCCGAACTGGTTCACGATGAATGCCGGTGATTTATCCAGGATGACGGCACGCTGGAATGTAAACGCCGCATCCTCCGCCGTGACGGGCGCGCCCGAGGCAAACTTGCGGCCCGGCGCCATCTTGAATGTCATGGTCAGCCCGTCGTCGCTCATCGACCAACTCGCGGCGAGATCCGGCTTGATTTGGGTGGGGTCGGCCAGGTCGGGCAGGACCAGGCGGTCATAGACGTTGCCCAGCATTTCGCCGGCCGAAAACTCGAACGACTCCTGCGGGTCGACGCTCACGATATCCTCAATCGCCATGCCCATGACCATGGTGTCCTTGGGAGTCTCGGCCTGGGCGACGCCGGGCAGAAAGGCCAAGGCAAGTGGGGTTGCTGCGGCAGTACCAAGCAAAGTGCGGCGGTCGATCATGGAACGATCCTTTGTGCAGGCTGCGCCGACGATAGACGGGGTGTGGGTGGGGTGGAAGGGCGTTGTGGGTACCCGCGGCCCGGCCGCTACAGGCGCAAGGTCGGGTCCATACGGCCGTGCGAGATACGGACGACTTCAATGCCGTCAGTGAAAGCCGGTACCGTGCCGTCATACCCCAGATGAACGGCGGTGCAGCTTTTGCGCGATGAACGCCTCCATATCGAACACGGTCGCGGGCCCACTTCCCTCCCCCTCGATCAGGGCAGTCCGCAGGGCAGCCAGCTGGACCTCACGCTCCTCCAGCAGCCGCAGTCCCGCGCGCATGACATCATTGGCGCTGCTGTAACGCCCCTGCGCGACTTGCTCCTCAACGAACGCTGCGAAGTGATTACCCAGGCTTACGGAGGTGTTCCGCGCCATCCGCCTTTATACCAAACCTTGGTATCGCGTTCACCCCTTACTCTTCCTCGTCCAAGAAGAACTGATCCGCCTCCTCGTCATACGAATACAATTCCGCGTACCGGCCCCACGCAATCGCCGCCGTCAGCGTGTCGTCGGCATA
>JAYVTX010000369.1:0-3616 GCA_043788425.1 Rhodospirillales bacterium | reverse complement strand
GCGTAAACCCGCTCGACGCGACCGCCGCAAAGCGGCAGACAGAGCGGACACATAAAGTGCCACATGAACCGGACAAGTTGGCTCGCTACCTACACCCCGCGCAGCCCGCTTGCAGAACGCCGCCCCGAGCCGCATTTAAGAGATAAGCCAATCAGCAGGGCAGCCATGGATCAACTTATCGGATCATCTACCCGGGCGGCGGCCGTGCAACCGCTCCCAGCGTCAGCTTCATCCGGTGCAGATCCGCTGCCCCCGGCCGAAATGATCATCGACGGGACGGAAGCAAGTTTCGCGCGGGACGTTATCGAGGCGTCGCGCCAAACCCCAGTTCTGGTAGATTTCTGGGCGACTTGGTGCGGCCCGTGCAAGACACTGACGCCGTCGCTGGAAAAGGTTGTGCGCGCCGCGGGCGGCCGGCTGAAACTCGTCAAGATCGACGTCGACGCCAACCGTACCCTAGTCCAGAAACTGTCGCAGATCGGCCTGCCGTTACAATCTATCCCAACTGTCGCCGCATTCTGGCAGGGCCAAATCGCCGACGTGTTTCAGGGTGCCCTGCCCGAAAGCGAGTTGAAGCGCTTTGCCGAAGCATTATTGAAACTTGCCGGCGGGGCCATGCCCGCGGCCGACCTACTGGCGGAGGCGCGCAAGGCGGTCGAGGACGGTCAACACGCCGAAGCAGGCGCCATCTTCAGTGAATTGTTGCAAAACGACCCGGCCAGCCCCGATGCCTGGGCCGGCCTGATCCGAGCCCTGATCGCGCTTGGGCAAGAAGATCAGGCTCATGAGGCGCTGGAAAGCGTGCCCGAGGCCATTCGTGACCATGCAGAGATCAGCGGTGCCCGCAGCGCCTTGACGTTGCTGGCGGAGGGCCGGGCCGCGCGTGAGCAACTTTCTGGCCTGCAGCAGCGCCTAGCCGCAAATGCCGACGATCACCAGGCGCGCTACGACCTAGCGACCGCGCTGAACGCCACCGACGATCGGGCCGGTGCCGCGGACGCCTTGCTGTACATCATCCGACGCGACCGCACCTGGAACGAGCAGGCAGCACGGCTGCAACTGCTTCGGCTCTTTGAGGCATGGGGACTATCTGACCCGGCGACAATCGCCGCCCGCCGCCGCCTGTCCGCCCTGCTGTTTAGCTAACATGGCCCGGGACGGCCTGCCGACGGAGTTTCCGATCTTCCCGCTTCCGGGCGCACTGCTGCTGCCCGGAGGCAAGCTGCCACTCAACATATTCGAGCGCCGATATCTGGCGATGATCGATGACGCGCTGTCGTCCAGGCGCATGATCGGCATGATCCAGCCGGACGAGTTGCGGCCCGGTACGCCGACCGGTCCCGCATTGTACCGCGTCGGCTGCCTCGGCCGGCTATCGTCGTTTAGCGAGTCCGATGACGGCCGCTACCTCGTTACCCTGACCGGCGTGGTCAGATTTACGATCGCGGTCGAGCTGGAGACGCAGCGTGGCTACCGCCGGGTGCGCGCGGACCTAAGCCGGTTTCGGTCCGACCTGGATGAGACGCCAGTGCCGGCAGCGATCGATCGGGACACGCTGATCACAGCGCTGCGGGCGTATTTCACCACCCGCGGCTTCGACGCCAACTGGGATGTTATCAACGAAATGCCAGACGACATGCTGGTCGTCACCCTGGCCATGGTCTGTCCGTTCGACCCGGCGGAAAAGCAGGCGTTGATGGAGGCACCAGGCCTGGCGGACCGGGCATCGACCCTGCTAACCCTGCTGCAGATGGGCGCACACAGCCCCGATGACACGCGGCAAGGAAGGCAGGCAAGCTGATGAGTACGATCGACCCGAGGCTACTCGAAATCTTGGTGTGCCCCGTGACCAAAGGGCCCTTGGAGTACGACCGTGAAGCGGGAGAGTTGATCAGCCGGCAGGCACACCTCGCCTTCCCGATCCGCGACGGAATTCCGATCATGCTTCCCGATGAGGCGCGTCACCTGCCGGACTGATCACTCACGGGTGTGCGGCCTCGCCAAGCGATCGGCATAGGCAATGGCTTATTTTTCGCACACGTCCTGTGTCACCGCGTTCGCAACAGTCGATATAACCAGACGGCTTGGCCCACGCATCGCCCGAGCACAGGTCACCGAACTTGACACCAGGGCGGACGAACAGCATTTTCCCGCTCCCACGGCGGGGTTGTAGCTCAGTTGGTAGAGCGCCTCGTTCGCAATGAGGAGGTCAGGGGTTCGATTCCCCTCAACTCCACCACCGCCCTGGCAGATTTGAAGATAGGTTGCTCTCGTTTCGGGTGCGGAAGCGAAAGGGTTTGGACTTTCGCACCCAAGGCTACCGCGGACCGACAGGGCGACATACTGCGAAGCTTTCAAGCCAAGCCTGATTAAGATGGCACCGCCGATTGCCTTGCCTGATTTCCCGCGAAGCCGCCCTCCTAGCTCAACATCGATTAAAGGACTGTTGTGTCACGCTGTCATCCGTGGGTCGTGCGTAATGTCGACGAGGCGGGTAGTTCATGAAAATTATGGTGGCGTACCTCCAATTTCCCTATCTGCGGCTCTGGCCGTACGTTTCGATGTGGTGAGGCGAAGAGGAGTTCCCCTGAAGTGCGCCCTGCCAAGTAGAAGTATGAACCGCAACCTCGCGGCGGGAGACCGCGCCGTCCCGTCGTTAGGAAACGGAGGGTCACTCAAGCAACACGGCACCCACCGGCTCGCGCGGAGGAATTTAGGCAGTCACCTAATATCTCTGCAATATCTCCGGGCGTTCGCGGCGATCATTGTTGTTGGAACGCACACTCGACTTGCTCAAACTGAACTTGGCAGTGCTGGGGTAGACATTTTCTTTGTCGTTTCTGGCTTTGTAATGATCATGGTGGGAGAACGAGCTGAATCACCCATAGCGTTTCTCGCCTCGCGCGCGCTCCGAATCGTGCCGCTTTACTGGTACGTCACGTTAGTTCAGGGCATCGTAGACCAAGTGTCGCTACGTCATCTCGGCCTTTCCATGGCGTTTTGGCCGCACATCGATGCTCAGGGGTGGGGCCTGCCTGTCGTAATACAGGGCTGGACACTGGTGTTTGAGATATTCTTCTACTTTATTGTGTCTGCCAGCCTGTTTGCACCGGCTAAATTCCGGGTGGGTGGGCTTTGCATCGCACTTGCTTCGCTCGTTCTAGCCGGTCGTATACTGCCGCCAAGTAACCACGTCATTCAGGTCTATACGTCTCCGCTCCTGCTCGAATTCCTCGCAGGCGTGCTACTGTGTCAGGTGTGGAAGCGTGGATGGCTGCCAAAAGGTCAGGGAGCCCTAATTTCGTTGTGCTTGGGCATAGGCCTATTGTTGGCCCAAGTTTCGTTGCCGGTGCCGGTAGCGTGGCGGGTTATACTTTGGGGTGTTCCAGCCATCCTGATCGTTGCAGCACTTCTTGGATTGGAGGCAGGGACTAGGCTGCCTCTTTGGCCATGGCTGAGTGCCATTGGCGATGCTTCTTACGCGATTTATCTAACGCACGGCATTCTGGTGTTTGAGCTTGGCCTACCCCGGCTCGTGGCCGGTTTGCCAGCGTCGATTGCGATTGCTATTCTGGTGTTGGCAAGCATTGCGGCGGGTTTGGTCGTAAATAAGTTT
>JAYVTX010000368.1:0-7976 GCA_043788425.1 Rhodospirillales bacterium | reverse complement strand
GGGGCCAGACGCGCGGCGGTCGCCCCAACCTGTCCCGTTTGCGATCATTATGCGACGGTGCAGGACAACCCAAACGAGGGGCAGCACCATGAACCGTCGCCGCTTTGCCGCTTCTGCCGCCGGCCTCGGCGCACTTCTCACGAGCGACCCGGCCTTGGCACAGCCGTTAGTCCCGATAACCCTGGGCGGCGCAATAACCGACGTACCCGGCGTACGGGTAGGCCATTTTACGGACCAGCGCCGTCCGACCGGATGCACCGTCATATTGACCGGCGCGGGTGCGACGGCCGGCGTCGATGTCCGGGGTGCCGCACCCGGCACGCGGGAAACGGACCTGCTCGACCCCAGCAACCTTGTGGAGAAAGTACACGCCATTCTTCTTTCGGGCGGCAGTGCCTTTGGTTTGGAGGCGGCGACGGGAGTCATGCGCTGGCTGGAGGAAAATGGCATCGGCTACCCCGCCGGGCCGGCGCGTGTGCCGATCGTGCCGGCTGCCATCCTGTTCGACTTGGGGGTGGGCGATCCGTTGATCCGGCCCGATGCTGCAGCCGGGTACCAGGCGTGTGTCGCGGCCAGCGACACGGCCCCGGCAGAGGGCTCGGTCGGTGCGGGCGCTGGCGCCACCGTGGGTAAGTTATTCGGAATGGGGCGGGCGATGAAGGGCGGGATCGGCACCGCCTCGATCCGCGTGGGCGGCATCACGGTCGGTGCGATCGTGGCCGTGAATGCGGTTGGCGACGTGATTGACCCGGCCACTGGCCGGTTGGTTGCGGGTGCCCGCACGGCCGACGGACGGCGCGGCCCCGGTGCGGTGCAGTCGATCCTGGCCGGTGTGCTGCCCCCTGCCCTACAAGCCGGGATGGCCACCACGATCGGCGTGGTCGCAACCGACGCCGTGCTGACCAAATCCCAGGCCCGCAAGCTGGCCGGCATGGCGCATGATGGCCTGGCGCGGACGATCGAACCCGCCCACACGATGTGGGACGGCGACACCCTGTTCGCGATCGGCACGGGCCGTAGCGGACTGCCGGGCAACATGATGACGCTGGGTGTCCTGGTGGCCCGCGTCACAGCGTCCGCGGTGCTGCGGGCCGTACTGATGGCGGCAGGCATCGCCGGGCCGGGTTTACCCACAGTACCGGCCGTGTCGGAGCTGCCATAGTCAAACCGGCTAGGCCATGAACACGTCGTCGAAGCTGGCATGCACGCCTGTCCCCAGCTGGATCACGTTATGCAGCTTTTTATCCGTGATGGTCGGGAATGCCATCTCCAGCAGCCAAATCTGCGGTATCTCCTCCGCCAGCAGCGCTTGCACCTTGCTGAACGCGGCCTGGCGGGCGGCCGGGTCGGCGGCGGTTCCAGCCTCGGTAAACAGCGCATCGACGGTAGGGTTCTGGTAACCGCCGGTGTTGGTGAACGTCACCTTCTTTATGTTGCTGCTGACGTACGTGCGCTCCACCCCCAGGGTTGGGTCACCGTACTGGTACAAGAAGTTGATGCTGGTCTCGTATTCCCAATCGGCGATTCGCTTGGCCCAGCCGCCAGCGTCGGTGCTTTCCAGTACCACCTCGATCCCGACCGCCTTCAGCGCCGTTCGCATGTATTCGGCCAGCCGGGTCCAGACCTCGCCATAGGGCAGCGCAAGGTGCTTGATCGTAAATCGCACCCCCTGCGCATTGGGCTTCAGGCCGGCCTCATCCAGCAATGCCGCCGCACGCTTCGGGTCGTAGCCCGGCAGGTGCGTCGCCTTGTCATAGAACCGGGTCGTGGACGCGATCGGGCTTGTCGCAATCTTGCCCACGCCGAACCACAACCGGCGCAAAACAAAGTCGCGGTCGATCGCGTGGCTGATCGCCTGGCGCACCCGCACATCGTCCAGCGGCTTCACCCGATGGTTCAGCTCGATCCACATCAATGGCGAGAAATACTCCCAGCCCTTTGTGGTGATCTCGAGATTGGCCTGCTCCCGAAACCGCGGCACGTCGAACGGCTCGATGTCGTTGGCGGCAGTCATGACGACTTGGCCGGTTTGTAGGGCGAGGCCGCGCGACTGACTGTCGGGAACGATCCGATAAATGATCTCATCCAAATAGGGCTGACCCGGCTTCCAATACTGCTCGTTACGGACCAGCTTGATGAAATTGCCGCGCTGCCATTCTGCGAACTTGAACGGGCCGGTGCCGATCGGCTTCTGATTGGCCGGGTTGTTACGAAACTCGGCCGCCTTCGCACCCTCAGCCCCATAGATGTGCTTGGGCATGATCGCGCAGGTTGTCACGTCAAACATCAGCAAAAACGGCTCGAACGGGGCGTCCAGGGTCAGTAGGACCGTGCGCTTATCCGGCGCGGTCGCGGCCTTGATCCGGTTGAACACGCTGCGCGCGCGGGGCGCCAGTTCCATGTGGAAAGACATAACGCTGAACAGCACGTCGTCGGCCGTCATGGGCGTGCCGTCATGCCAGACGACGTTGTCCTGCAGTATAAATGTGTACGTTCTGCGGTCGGTGCTGATCGACCAGGATTTCGCCAGTTCCGGCAGTGGCTCCAGTGTTGGCGAGTACTTGATCAGGCCCTGATAGATCTTGCTGGCGGCGATCAGCGTCGGCCCCTGGCTGTTGACGCCCAGGATCAGGACGGGCGGTTCGGGCGTGATCAGCGTCGTCAGCGTACCGCCGCGCTTGGGGGTGATGCCCTGGGCGCGAGCTTGCGAGAGCGTCATCAGCATGCCGGCCGTTCCGGCAATTGCCCCGCGCCGGCTCAAGTTGGTCATGGCGGTTACTCCACTGCTGCGGGGAGGCTACGGGCGCTGGGACGGGTGGACAAGCTTTCCCGGGGTTTCTAGCGTGGGTTGTGGTGCGGGAGTTTGGATGAGAGCGTTTTGGGACCCGGTGCAGCGCCGCCACGCGCCGCAATTCTTCCTGCAACGCGGCCAGGTCCGCCCGAATTACGAGGTCCCGGCCCGGGCCGACGCATTGCTTATCGGCCTTGCCGCACTGGGGGTTACATCCGAACTGCCACCCCCCGCCGAGCGCTCGGCGTTGCTGGCCGTGCACGACGCCGGGTACCTCGATTTCCTGGCACACGCGCCCGCCGAATGGGCGGCGGTGCCCGATGCAGGGCCAGAAATGGTACCGAATATCCACCCATCGCCGGAAATGCTGGATCAGGGTGCGACACCTGGTGGTTTGGTTGGGCGGCTGGGCTGGTACACGGCCGACACATCCTGCCCGATTGGGCCGGAGACCTGGTCGTCCGCCGCGGCCGCTGCCGCCTGCGCGATTGCCGCCGCTAATGCGGTGATGGGCGGGGTTGTGGCGTATGCGTTGGCCCGTCCGCCGGGCCACCATGCCTATCCGGCGCGGGCGGGTGGGCATTGCTATCTGAATAACACAGCCCTTGCGGCGGCGCGGCTGCGGGCGCGGGGGGCGGCGCGGGTCGGCGTGCTGGATATCGACGCCCACCATGGCAACGGGACGCAGGGCGCGTTCTGGACCCGCGGCGACGTGCGTACCGCCAGCGTCCATGGCGACCCGGCGGGCTACTATCCCTGGTACGTGGGCCATGCGGCCGAACGGGGTCCGGCCAACGCGAATCTCAACCTGCCGTTGCCGCGTGGAACGGCGGACGGGCCATGGCTCGACGCCATCGTACACGCGCTGGATTGGCTGGGTGACGTCGATGCGCTGGTCCTGGCGCTCGGGTTTGATGCGTCTGTCAATGAACCGCTCGCGTTCCTACGCATCAGCGATGACGGCTTTGCACGGGCAGGTGGCCTGGTCGCGGGCCGCGACCTACCAACCGTCGTGGTACAAGAGGGCGGGTACAACACCGCGACGCTCGGCACGCTATTGGCCCGGACGTTAGGCGCGTTCGCATGAGTTTGGCGCAGATCCACAGCTTCGCCTTCAGCGGGATCGAGGCCGCGCCCGTTATCGTCCAGGTGCAGATCAGCGCCGGCCTGCCCGCGTTCCTGGTCGTGGGCCTGCCGGACAAGGCGGTGGGCGAGGCGCGGGAGCGGGTGCGCGCCGCATTGACGGCCATGGGCCTGTCGCTGCCGCCGCGCCGGGTGCTGATCAACCTGGCCCCGGCCGACGTGGTGAAGGAGGGAAGCCACTTCGACCTGCCCGTAGCCCTTGCCGTGCTGGCGGCAATGGACGTGCTGCCGCGGGACGAGCTGGCGGGCTACGCGGCGTTGGGCGAGTTGTCGCTGGATGGCGCGATCAACCCCGTGGCTGGCGTGCTACCCGCGGCCATGGCAGCGTCCACACGGGACCTTGGCCTGATTTGCCCGGCCGCACAGGGCGCGGAGGCCGCGTGGGCTGGACGCATCGAAATCCTGGCCGCGCCAAGCCTGCTAGCGCTGATCAACCATTTTCGGGGCTCGCAGGTTCTGACACCGCCTGAACCCGATGCGTCTGACCCAGGGCGGGCCCCTGGACCGGATCTGGCGGACGTGCGCGGGATGGAAACCGCCCGCCGCGCGCTGGAGATTGCCGCCGGCGGAGGCCACAACCTGCTGATGGTCGGCAGCCCCGGCGCGGGAAAATCCATGTTGGCCGCCCGGATCCAGGGCCTGCTGCCCGACCTGGCCCCGGCTGATGCGCTGGAGGTCAGCATGATCCACAGCGTCGCCGGGCTACTGGATGGCGGCCGGCTGGTCATGCGCCCGCCGTTTCGTGAGCCGCATCATGGCGCATCCCAGGCCGCGCTGGCCGGTGGTGGGGCTCGGGCCCGGCCGGGTGAGGTCAGCCTAGCGCACCGCGGCGTGCTGTTCCTGGACGAATTGCCCGAGTTCCCGCGCGCGGCACTGGAGGCTCTGCGTCAGCCGATGGAGGCCGGGCGCACCACCGTCAGCCGCGCCGTCGCCCACGTGACCTATCCGGCGCGGTTCCAGTTGGTGGCCGCCATGAACCCGTGCCGCTGCGGATATTTAGGTGATGCCGCGCGGGAGTGCAGCAAGGCCCCGCGATGTGGCGAGGACTATCTGGGACGGATCAGCGGGCCGCTGCTGGACCGAATCGACATGGTGGTCCAGGTGGCACCGACGCCACCGGTGGAACTGTCCCGCGCGCCACCCGGAGAGGCGTCGGCGGTCGTGGCCGCGCGGGTTGGTCAGGCGCGCGGGCTGCAGCGGGCGCGGTATGGCGGCCCGGCCACGAATGCAGAAGCGGATTTGGATAAAATTGTGTTGCAGCCAGACGCGCGGGCCTTGGTAGAACAGGCGGCCGAGCGGCTGCGGCTATCAGCGCGGGGGTTCACGCGGGTGCTGCGCGTGGCGCGAACGATCGCGGATTTGGCCGGGGCCGGCGACGTGCGCCGGGCGGATGTGGCAGAGGCGCTGGCGTACCGGCACCGGATCCCGGGGCGGAAGTAGGAGGGACCCTGAACACTACCAGCGTTTAGCCTTGAAGCTGACCGAAGGTTTTCAACTAATCCCGCCCCAGCACCCCCACCAACTCCCCCCACTCCCGCTTGCTCAACCCACTCGACCCTGCCTCTACAACCTCCCCCGCCAGCATGCGACGCACGACCGCCAGCATCGACGCCGATAGCGTTACGGCCCCCACCCGGTAATCCAAAAACGCCGCATAGGTCTGCGGTACCCACGCCGCCACCGTTTGCAGCATCGCGTCGGCATAGGCACGGATTTCATACTGCGCATGCCCGTCGGCCCGCAGTGCCAGGAAGCCAAGCAGGTTGTGCAAATCCGCCTTCCAGTACCACTGCGTGTAGGTGTTGAGCGTCAGGTTCATCCGCGCCAACTCCCGCGCCAGCGCCGGGCGGCTGGGGTCTTCATCCTCGTTCAGCAGATGGGCGTATGTGGAATACGTCCGCTCCGCATCGCCGCGAAGCAACTCCAGTACGTCCGCTGCCGCCTCGCCGGACAGCACAGCGCCGCGGCCTTGGCGGTTGTCGGTGCTTTGCACTGCGAGGTGCTCCGGCGCCGGTAGATAAAATTCTTTGTCGAGGATGCTGTAGCGGGCGCTGATCTCATTCACGTTGGCGGTGCGATGGCGTATCCATTGTCGCGCAACAAAAATCGGCAGCTTTACATGGTACTTGATCTCACACATCTCGAACGGGGTGCTGTGCCGGTGCCGCATCAAATAGCGGATTAGGCCCATGTCCTCACTGACCCGGCGCGTGCCCCGCCCGTAGCTGACGCGCGCCGCCTGGACCACCGCCGCGTCGTCGCCCATGTAGTCGATGACACGGACGAAGCCGTGATCCAGCACCGGCAACGCCTCGTATAATAGGGCCTCTAGCGCCGGCACCGTGGCGCGCCGGGTGGGAGTTGTAACCGCCTGCTGGGCGGCGATTTCGGTCAGCTGGTCCGGGGTCATTGACATGCCATACCCCTAGCATCCGGCACCCGCTTCGACTACATAGAGGGTGCTAGCGATAGCTATGGTGATAAACGGTATTCAGAATAAGCGTTGTGGACCCGGGGGCAGTGCCCGGCGCCTCCACCAAACCTCCCCGAAATCGGGAAAGCGGGGGCGACACAGGCTCGACACGCGTAGTAAAGGGGTGCCTTTTGCCCGGCATGATACCGCCGTTATCGGGTCATATCACAAGTGCCAATGACAATCATCAGGCGCTCGCGATCGCTGCGTAAGCAGTGACACGCGCGGTTCGGGGGGCACCGGGCAACAGAAGCCCCCTACTTATTTGGAAACGTTTGCAAGTCCAGCCTGTTTCAATACGGCATTTGCTGTATGACGGCTGACAATGCCTTGCGGAACCGTAAATTGCTTTTGCAGTGCAGGTGAGAACCACAGCTCGTGACTGCCTTTGGCAGGCCGGACGTAAACGCACCCGGCCTCTCGCAATAGGCGGGTCAGCTCGCGATCGAATGTCGATCCCAAGCCTGTTAGGCCATTTCCACTGTCCGTGTTGTAAGGAACTCGAGCTTGACGGATGACTTCACCCCTTGTGCGGTCAGCAGGTCGGCAGCCACAGCCGTTACCCGTTCGATCAGCGCGTCCAAGGTTTGAGCTTCGGACACAAGGCCCGGCAGATCGTCGCTCTCTGCCCACCACACCCCGGCTTCGGGATCATATGTCGCGTGAACATGGCGTGTGTCGGACATAGTGGTTCCTCGGATGACAACGCAACCTACACCGATTTCTCACCCGTTCCCATCGCCTCCGTCCCGCGCTAACACAGTGCCATGGAAGATACCGAAGACGGACGCGGCGGACCGCCGCAGCGGCCCGAGAGCCTGCTGCCCTATGACGCCTGGACGGAGGAGGCGCAGCGCCATGTCGTGGTGCGCGCCCTCGCCCATGTGGGGGCCGAGGGCATGCCGGGTGAGCACCATTTCTATTTGAGCTTCCGCACCGACCGACCGGGCGTCATAATTCCCGCGCGGCTGCTGGCGCAATATCCGCATGAGATGACCATCGTGCTGCAACACCAGTTCTGGGATTTGCAAGTGGATGAGCCTGGCGGATGGTTCACCATCGGGCTTAGTTTCGGCGGCATCCCGTCCACCCTCACCGTCCCGTTCAATGCCGTCACCGCGTTCGCCGATCCGTATGTGCAGTTCGCTCTCCGCTTCCGTCCGCCGGGAGACGAAGCGGCCAATGACGATCCGGAGCTGGGCGCGCCCGAACCCCCGCCGCCATCCGAGACGCCCCAGGTCGTGAGCCTGGACGCTTTCCGAAAGAAACCGACCGGCAAGGAGTAGCTGCCATGAACGCCCCGCTGCCTCAGCCCGTGCGGCCCGAGAGTTTTCGCTTCAGCCCTATGTTCCCACTGGGGCCGGACCAGACGCCGTGGACCAAGCTCGATATCACCGGGATCCGCACCTCGGTCTGTGACGGACAGACCATCCTGCATGTAAAGCCGGACGCATTGAGTGAATTGGCGTTTCGGGCGTTCCATAACGTGTCGCATCTGCTGCGCCCGGCGCATCTGCGGCAGTTGCGGAACATCCTCGATGATCCGGAGGCGTCACCGAATGATCGCTT
>JAYVTX010000367.1:0-4232 GCA_043788425.1 Rhodospirillales bacterium | reverse complement strand
GTTGCGACTTGGAACACCTTGATGCCTCCAGCGCGACAGCCGCGATCAGGTAGGCGCGCAGCACGCCCATCCAAATCCGCTTGCTCAGGCTCAACATGGGCGGCGCAAGTTCGGCCAGGGGTGGCATACGCCAGTCGGCCCGGGTGGCGCGCAACCGTGCCGCTTCAGCCGTCGCCTCGGCCATGGCGTCGCCGTGCCGGCCGTTTACGACGGCATAGATTGCATAGCCGAGTGCTCCCAGCGCAGACCCGCCGCCCAGAATGGCTAGGATCGTCTCACCAGACAGGTCCGGTAAGACGGTGGCCGTGGTCAGAATGATGGACAGCATCACCAGCACCCAGATCACTGCACCGGTAAACAGGTTCAGCCATCGCCCGTTCACCCAGGGCCCGTTCACCCAAGGCCCGTTCACCCAGGGCCCGTTCACCCAGGGCCCGAGCACGGCCTTGTTGTTGCATGGCAGCAGCAGGAACACGGTGGCGGACGGCAGCAACACACCGGCGAGGGTCTGGACGGCGTTGGTCAGCAAGCCAAGCAGGGCGTCGCTACCGAGCAGTACCAGAGCCGCCGCGAGGGCAATCAGCCCGGCATAAACAGCGTAAAACCCCCAGGCGTCGGTTGCCTTGCGATGCAGCGAGTGCCGGAGTGCCAACACATCGCCGATCGCATAAGCCGTCGAGAGCGACACCGCCGACGCACCGATAATGCTGGCGTCGAGCAGGGCCAGGGCGAACATGACCCCGGCCGCCCGGCCGCCATGAGCCTTTAGCGCGGCGGCCACCGCGCCAGCGTCAGTGAACTTCCCGAAATCTTCCGTTCCGTTGAAGGCCATCATCGCAATGCCACCAATCATGACGGCCGCGATGCCAATAATTAGGTCGACCTTGAGATAGCCTAGGAAATGCGGCGTCACGTGCTTATCGACGATGTAGCTCTGCTGAAAAAAGAGCTTCCACGGTGCCACGGTCGTGCCGGCGATGGCGATGATCAGCAGCATAATGTCGGACAGCTTGCCCTCGGGGAACCGCGGTATTGCGAAGTCGCCGCCCACCTCGGCCAGCGGCGGATGGATCATAAGAAAGACTGGTACGAGCAGCAGGCTGAAGAAGCACAGACCGATTGAAAAACGCTCGAACCGGCGAAAGCTGCCGGTGCTGGCTGCCCCGATCACGACGCCAGCGGCCAGTGCGATGCCCCACACTTTGGGCACGCCGAGATAGCCTAGCGCCAGCTTGATGCCGATGAACTCGGTGACGATCGTCAGCCCGTTCAGGATGAACAGGTCGATGACGCTGAACGCACCCCAAAACCGGCCGAACCGCTCGAGGATAAGGCGGGCATGGCCCACCCCCGTCACCGTGCCCAGGCGAACAACCATCTCCTGGTTTACGTTAGCACTGGCACGAGCAGCATCAGCGTCCACAGCAGCGCTGTGCCGTAGTTCTGCCCGGCCGGAGTATAAGTGCCGAACGCCCCGGCGTCGTTATTCCCGACCATAACAATGAGCCCGGGTCGGACGATGGCCATAAGGGTCGCCAAGCGGGCCTTCCAGCCTGTCCGAGGCTTCGTATCGTCCTGATCAATCGTGCCGAGGGCGCCCTGAATATCGCCGATGTGGGCGGTGTCGAGAGCGGCGTGGGACCGGGCAGGTTGGGGCCGGGCAGGTTGGGACCGGGCAGGTTGGTGTCGGGCATGGGAACCTCAATGCTTTGATGGCGTGTCGACGAATGTTGGTTTGTTTACGCCGGCTTAGGGAGGCGCCTGGACGCGACTCCACGATTTTGGAAGCTTCTCCGCAATGCCGAGCCGGCCGGACCGTTCCCGCATTTCCGCCCAGACCTGGTCCGGCTGAATGCCGCACGCGTGCCAGAGCATGACCAAGTGGTAGAGGAGGTCAGCGCTCTCCCGCACGGTGGAACCGGTCCGCTTACGGACGGCTTCGAGCGCCACCTCGGCCGCCTCCTCGACAACCTTCTGCGACTTTTTGCGCAGGCCCGACGCCAGTAGCCGGGCGGTGCGCGGGTTCGTGGCCGTGTTGACCTGGTCCAGCGCCGTGAACAGGCGGTCCATTTCTCCACCGAAAAAACGAGTGGAGAGAGGGGAGTCGAAGGAACTGCAGGGTAGGCTGGCTATCGATGTAAAAGCATTCATGGCTGACGCCTCGGTCCGGTGTACGCAGGTGGCGGAGCCGTTCCGCATCAGCATTGCGCTGGCGCCGGAACAGGGACGACGCGGGAGGGCGCGGGGTGCCGCGCCGCCCGGTCAGGCCGGCAGCAGCGGAGGATCGTCGGTGTCCACGATCCATGTGCAGATGGGACGGCCCCCAGCGCCGAGCCGCCAGGTCGCAACCAGGCGCGAAGGGGCGCCTAGGATGGTCAGCGGGAATGGTGTGGCAAAGGGCTGCGAGAATGGTGCGGCTGTGGTCATGAAATAGACCGGTAAGGCGTGCCGGCGCAGGTGGATTAGGTCCAGTTGGGCGGCCATCGGCGGCCTCCTTCTGCTCAAGCGTTGGATCAAGCTCGGAGGGCGTGGCGGCCCAGGCGTCAGCGCGTCAGCGCATCAACCTCGGCGGGAGCATGCACACCCGAGCGCGAAGTCCAGCCCTGAGAAGCCGTCACAGTAAGCGCAGGGCGCCTACTATCGCCTTCCTTGGACTGACTGGTAGATCGCAGGTTTATGGCATCCCTTGGATAAGTTTCGGAAACGGCGGACGCAGGAAGTCGTGATCGGGGGGTCAGCAATAAACCTCACCTCCGGCACTAGAGATAAGTATACCCCCCCCGGTATAAAGGCAAGCGCAAAATCACCTGTTGATACGGAAAAAGCCAAGCTCGTAAAACGGCTCAGTCGCATTCGTGTTCGGGTCGACGCATTGCAGCGTGCGATCGTCGAGCAAAACGCGCCGCGCGCTAAGCTGCTGCGGCAAGCGACGGCCTGCGGAGGTGCCATGGACGGCTTTATTGTTGAGGTTATCGAGGATCATATCCGTGAAAAGGTTGTTGAGGCGGCCAATAAATCGGACGCATCCGCCGCTGCCGAAGAACTGATCGGAATCGTACACAGCTATCTGACCTGATTACAGACTTAGCTTTCATTGTGGTGGGCGGTCCCGGCGGCCGCTCGGCCTAAGGCTCCGTTTGAGAACTCACCGGTGGGCGATGCGGCGTAGGAGCGGGCTGCCCATCGCCACGTGGATCATGGCTTCAGATACGTCGAGGCGCTTCTTGTAATCGCGCACCAGCCGCCGCCAGCGGATCATCCAACCAAAGGTCCGCTCCACAACCCACCGACGCGGGATTATCTCGAACCCGACCTGCTTGTCGGACCGCCGCACGATCTCGATTACAAAGTCGAGGAACGCAGCCTTGTCCTTCAGGCGGGTCCGGTCGTAGCCGCCGTCGGCAAACAGGTGCTTGAGCCATGGCCAGCGTTTACGGATACTGTCCAGGGTCATCTGGGCACCGGCGCTGTCGGACACGTCGGCCGTCGTGAGATTGACCATCAGCAAGCGTCCGTCCGTATCGACGGCGACGTGCCGCTTGCGGCCCACGATTTTCTTGGCCCCGTCATAGCCCCGCTGCTCGGCAAAGGGGGCTTTGACGGTTTGGCTGTCCAGCACGCCGCCCGTGGGGCTCGCTTCGCGGCCTGCCTGCTCGCGGTCGATCATGAGCGCCACATCGTGGATCGTGCGAAACAGCAGACGGCGTACGAAGCGACGGAACCACCAGTACACGGTTTGCCAGGGGCCGAACTCGCTTGGCAGCATAGGCCAGCCGCCCGCGCTACGGGCCATGTACCGGATTGCGTTCAGGAGTTCGCGAGAGTCGACGGCCGGTTTACGCCCGCGCGGACGCTACCGGGGCGAGGCCTTGCCAAACGGCGATCGTTCCGGTTGTATTGACGTAACGATCGATAGAGTACGAACCAGCGGAGCTTACCCTGGCGAATACCTTCCGCGTCTTCATCTCCTCCCCCTCCGATGTGTTTGCGGAGCGCGAGCGGGTTGAACGCGTGATCATCCGCCTGAACGGGGAGTTCGGTGGCGGGTTATTGCAGGCGATCCGCTGGGAACGCGCCTACTACACGGCCGCCAAGACGTTCCAGGATCAGATCCCGCTGCCGTCCGAAACGGACCTGGTGATCTGCGTGTTGTGGAAGCGGCTGGGCTTCGAGCTACCTCCCCAATATCGGCGGACGGACGGCACCACGCCCACCGGCACGGAATACGAGTT
>JAYVTX010000366.1:0-3422 GCA_043788425.1 Rhodospirillales bacterium | reverse complement strand
CGCCGGCCTACGTGCAGGCAGCCTCGACCCGTTCTTTTTCTGCGCCGGTGTGCCCGTCGGTACCATTCGTGCACTGGCCGAAAGTGCGGGGCCAGCGATCACCCTGATCGTCCATGACAACCTTGCGGCGGGCGTCATCGGGCGAGACGCACACGTTTATTACCCCGAAATCATTCCAGCAAATGCCTATCCGGGCCTGGTCACCGATAATCGGCAAATATCGGTCGCCGACGTTTTGCTGGTTCGGGACACGATGCCAGCCGAACAGACGGCAGCGTTGCTGCAGGTTGTATGGTCGAACCGGGCGGAACTGGCCCACGTGCATCCCGTACTCGCCAACTTCACGCTCGCTGGACAGAAATCCACGGCTATCGGCGTGCCCTGGCATCCTGCTGCCGAGGCGTTCTGGACAGCCCAGGGTGCAGACCTAACCTAGATCTAGAGAGCACGACCTTTCGATCGATCCCGATCAATCGGAAACTGCTCTTCAGCGCTCCGCCCGGAAGGTCAGCACCAGCACGTCGCGATGCGCGGGCGCGGCCGGGTCTAGGGGTCGCACCGGCGTTACGCCGTGAAAAACCCGGTGGTCGTCTACCAGTGCCGCATCCATCGGCTCGGCCAAGGTAAAATGCCCTAGTGGACGGCGGTCTAGGCCGTGAATGCTGGTCTCACCGGACGCGATGTTGGTCCGGCCCACCATGAGCACGAGCACCCAGTCGACACCGTCCTGGTGCATGCCCTCCGGCGTTGGCTGGCCGGCTTGGCCGGGATGGGCGGTGATGCGGAACTGATGGGCCTCCACATGCCAATTCGGCGTCGGGGTTAGGCGGTTGAACAGGGTGTGGCAGGTGCGTAGGATCGCCTGGAACGCCGGTCCGTTGGCGACGGCGTCGGCCACCGGGTCGAACCAGCGGGCGACGCCGCCGTTTAGCGCATTGAAGTCCCGGCTTTGGTAATGCGGTTGCGCCGGCTTGCGCTGCACCGTGTCCCCGACCGCAAACGCGGCATGCCGCCGCTTCCGATACCGCCCGCCGTCGGCCATGTAGGTGTCCAGGCCAAGGTCGTCCCAGCTACGGGCAAAAGTATCCCATTCCGCCAGGCCGGCCGCGTCCAGCACGGCGGCCATATCGGGCGCGCCGGTGAACACAAACCCGTTGCGGTGCAGCGCCGCGGTCCAGGCCTCGATACTCATGCACTCTCCTGCGGGGCGGTTGCCATGCTCAAGGCTTTGTAGCTGGTCATGGGGCTTTCGATTGCGAGCGCGTCGAACTCGACCTTTACCCGGCGGTTGAGCTCACGCCCGACCGACCAGCGGCTGGCGGGCTGCGTTTTCAGCTTAACGCGCAGCACATAGGCGGTATCCACGAAACGCTCGATGCCCATGACCTCCAACGCATCCAGGACGGAGGACGCCCAGCGCGGCTCCGCCCGCATCGTTGCGGCTACGTCCCGCACGACGGCGGTGACGCGATCCGGCTCCTCGTTCAACCCAATGCTGAGGTCCATCACGGCATACCCGTAATCGCGGGTTTGGTTGGTCACGGTCGTGACGGCGCTGAACGGGATGATGTGGACCGATCCGTCCAGCGCCCGCAGCCGGATCGTGCGGATCGACAGCGCCTCCACCGTGCCAGACAGGCCGCCCAGCGTCACCACGTCCCCGACCTGCATCGCGTTTTCCAATAGCAGGAACAGACCCGTAATCAGGTCCTGCACCAGCTTTTGTGATCCAAAGCCGACCGCGATACCAACCACGCCGGCACCGGCCAGCAGGGGCGCGATGTTCACACCAATTTCACTAAGGACCATCAGACCCACGATCACGACGATCACGCCGAGCAGGGTCGTGCGCAGCAGGGGCAACAGCGTCCGCAGCCGTCCCGCCCGCGCCAGCTGCCCGGCGGCTGTCATCCGCTCCAGGTTGCGGGCAGCCAGTGCGTTCACCCCCTCCCACGCCAAGACCGCGATCAGGATTGCCGCGGCAATTGTGAGGATCGCAGATACGGCACGGGCGCCCAGCCCAGTCGCCAGCAGCCAGGACCAGGCGCCGACGCCCCAGGCTTCCAGCAACAGGAACCCGGCGCAGGCGGCGATGGCGGCAGACAGGGCGAAGCGCACGGCCGGGGCGTAGAACGCGGCACGGGTGCCAAGCACGCCGGGATGCTGGGGGTCATCGGGGCGTAACCGGTCCAGAACGCCCAGCGCCAACACTGCTACCAGCCGGGCCGTAGCCAGCACGGCACCGGTGACGACGAAGACATAAAGCAGCCGCTGGTAGCCGTTCCGCAGCTCGATCAACCAAACGACCCATAGGGCGACCAGATACAGGATGGCGACGGCGTGCCAGGTTTCGGCGATCAAAGCGCGGGTGGTGTTCCACACGCCGGGCCGGCCGGTGCCGCCGGCGCGAATACGGGCCGATACGGGGCCACGCGCCTGTAGGACCATAGCGATTGCAAACGCGTGCACCACCAGCGCGAACAGCTTCAGCAGGGCATCGTGCGCCGTCTGATACATGCCGAACACAAGGCCTATTTCGGCCAATACCCAGCCCGCCCCTGCGATCAGCACCAGCCGTCGTACCCAGCGGGTTAGGAAGCTGGCCGCGCCGTCCGGCACATCCAACAGCCGTAACCGCCCACCATCGGGTGAGGCGAACATGTCGAGCGCCGCCAGGGTCAGCCGCCCGGCGGCATAGGCCAGCACGGCAATTCGCACCGTTGCATAGGCCGGGTTTAGCACCGGTGCCCCTGCCGCTGCCAGCGGGGCTAGCCACACCCGCATTAGTAGCCAAGCTACGGCCATAAACGTCGCAACCGGCAGCATATCTAGAACAAGCCGGGCCACGACGAACGGGCCCCGCCGTAGCGCGCCCAATGCCCGGTTTAGACTACGGCGGCGAAAGCCGAGCGGCGTCGTGTCCGGTGCCACGTGCTCCGGCGGGGGGGACCATGCGCCGGCGCGGGCGCGTACGCTGCGCAACAGCCGGGCAGCCAGCGTCTGCGCTGTTCCAGCGAGCGCTAACACCACCAAGAGGCGCCAGACCGCGTCGCCAATGCGTGCCCGCGCCTCCGCATCCGTTGCCTGTGCCGCGACCCAGCGCCACAGCAGCGGTAGGTCGTTCACTGTCCGTAGCGTTTCACGCGCCCGCGCGCCGGCACCGGTCGCCGCAGTTTCCGCCTGATGCAGCAATTGCTCGGCCAGGCTGTCCGGCTCTAGCCCAGACGGCGCGTCGGGCTTTACGTGTACGATTGCGTCCAACGTCGCCACGAATGCGGCACGCCTCTGATCGTCCCGCAACGTGGCCAGGATATCCTGCGCCTGCTGCACCGTGACCGATGCCGGCTGCGCCCTGGCCATTGAAGTTAGCAGCAATAGAAAAAGAAGCGCGCGCACGACCCGGACGAACACCCGGTAGCCGG
>JAYVTX010000365.1:0-9071 GCA_043788425.1 Rhodospirillales bacterium | reverse complement strand
GGAAGGGCCTACCAAGGCGTAAACCCGCTCGACGCGACCGCCGCAAAGCGGCAGACAGAGCGGACACATAAAGTGCCACATGAACCGGACAAGTTGGCTAGGTACCTACAGTTGCAGCCGGATCGGTGCGCGCTATGTGTAATCCATGCGGCTAGCCCTTCTGTCTCTATTGTTGGCGGCAGTGCCAGCTTTGGCCCAGCCCGTGCCGGGGCTGACGGAATTGCATTTTGCCGGCTACGCTGCCGGCAGCAAGCTGGTTACTGTCACGGCCACGTATGATCTGGCGGGGCCGGCCTATCGCGTGACCACCAGTTTTCGCACAGCCGGACCGGCGGCGGCACTGTTTCCGGGCGGTTCGGATGCGGTCGTGACGGGGAAGATCGTCGCCGGGCGCCCGCGTCCCGATCGGCTAGTCAGCCGCGGCGTCTTCCGGGGCGAGACCCGGGTGACCCAGATCGACTACGCCAACGAAATACCGAATATCCGGCAGATGCAGCCCGGCCCCGATGAGGGCCGCCAGCCGGTGCCGGAAGCCCTGCAGGCCCACACCGTCGATGGACTGACTGCCATGGGCGACTTGATCCGCAATGTAGTCACAACCGGCCGGTGTGAGGGGCAGGACACCATCTATGACGGCCGCCGCCTGTCAAAGATCGATGCGCGTACGGCAGGGTTTGACCTGCTGCCCCCCAACGCGCGCAGCAGCTTTAGCGGCCCCGCGCTGCATTGCGCCATCACGGCCCGCTTCGTGGCCGGGTTCATGCCCGATACGGACGAGCAGTTCCGCAAGCCACAGCTGGCCACCGCCTGGTTTGCGCCGCTGGTACCCGGCGGTCCACCCGTGCCCGTCCGGATCACGATCCCGACCAAGTGGTTTGGTGACGCGTCACTGTACCTTATCGAATAAGCGTCTGTGTACCTCATCGAATAACCGTCTGTGCAAGTGCAGGTAGCGTACCAAAGCCCGTGGCCGTTGCAGCCGCCCCGGTTGCGTCATCGCCATAGCCCCACGCCGCGAATACCGCCGGCAGGCCCGCCCCAGTCGCTGCCGATACATCGTTCTGGTGGTCGCCCACCATGATGGCGGCCCGCGCGTCACCACCCGCGGCGGCCAGTGTGGCCAGCACATGCGCCGGGTCGGGCTTGCGCGCCGCAAAACTATCGCCACCGCCCACCGCCGCAATATGCTGCATCAGGCCCGTGGCAGTTAGCAGCTTACGGGCTGGCGCCTCCGGCTTGTTGGTACAGACGGCAATACGCCAGCCCGCGGCGGCGAGTGCGTCCAGCGCCTGCGCCGCGCCGGGGTAGGGGGCAGACTGGTCCGTCATCGCCTCCACATAATCGGCCATCAGCGCGCGCAAGCCGGCCTCGGTCGCGGGGCGTTCGCGGGCGGCTAGGGCGCGGCGGACCAGGGCCATGGCACCATCGCCGATCCAGGGCCGAACCTCGGCCAGCGTGTACCCACCGCCAGTGACGCGGTTAAGGCTGGCCAGCAGGTCGGGCAAGGTGTCGATGAGGGTACCGTCGAGGTCAAAGACGACGGTGGGGCGTAGGTCGGGGTAGCGCATGGCCGCGTTTTGACACGGGTAGGTGGCGGGGGCTACGGCTCGCCCATGTATGCAACTGCAATCCTGCTGGCCGCTGGCTTTGGCACGCGCATGAAGTCGGCGCACCCGAAGGCCATGCACCCCATCGCTGGCCGGCCGATGCTGGCGCATCTGATCGATAGCTGCGCGGGCGTGTTTGACCGTGTTGTCGTCGTGGTCGGACCCGGCATGGACGCCCTGGCTGCCCTCGCCGCACCGCATGCGGTGGTGGTGCAGACCGAACGGCTGGGCACGGCGCATGCCGCGTTGCAGGCGGTGGGGCACTTTGGCGACGGGGATGTGGCGGTCCTGTACGCCGATAACCCGCTCATCCGGCCCGACATCCTGCGTACACTGCTGGCCGCCCGCGCCAATGCTGGCCTAGCGCTACTGGCCATGCGCCCGGCCGACCCGGGCCGGTATGGCCGCGTGATCATGGACGGCCCCGACGTGACCAGCATCGTCGAATGGGCCGACGCGACGGAGGCCGAGCGCGCCATTCCCCTCTGCAATGCCGGTGTGCTGTGTGCCGACGCCCGGGCGTTTGAGGGCTGGTTACGCCGGGTTAGACCCAGTCAAAAGGGTGAGTTCTATCTAACCGATTGCGTCGCCCTGGCCCGGGCCGATGGCGTGCGCGTGACCGCCGTGGAGGCCCCGGCCGAACAGTTGCGTGGCGTGAATAGCCGGGCGGAGCTAGCGGACGCGGAAGCCACAGTTCAGGGCTGGCTGCGCGAGGCGGCCATGGCCGGCGGCACAACATTGACCCTGCCGGGTAGCGTTGTGTTTTGCGCCGATACGCGCCTGGCGCCCGACACGATTGTCGGTCCCCACGTGGTGTTTGGCCCCGGCGTACAAGTCGAAACGGGTGCCGAGATCAGGGCATTCAGCCATCTGGAGGGGTGTACCGTGGGACCCGGCGCCATCATTGGCCCGTACGCCCGCCTACGTCCCGGCACGACCGTCGGCGCCGGCGCGCACGTTGGCAATTTTGTGGAGTTGAAAGCGACCGACCTCGGCGCGGGTGCCAAGGCGAACCACCTCAGTTACCTGGGCGACAGCGCCGTCGGACCTGGAACAAATATCGGTGCCGGCACGATTACCTGCAATTACGACGGCTATGCCAAGCACCGCACCACCATCGGCGCCGGCGTGTTCGTGGGCACCTCGGCCGTGCTGGTTGCCCCCGTAACGCTTGGCGACGGCGCGTTTGTGGCGGCAGGCAGTGTGATTACCCGCGATGTGGCTGCCGACGCGATGGCTTTTGGCCGGGCGGTTCAGACGGATAAGCCCGGCCGCGCGGCGTTGTATCGTGCTGCGCGCCGTAAAGTGTGACGCGCGCTCCGGTGCGTCTAATTTTCACCCTGGTTCAGGCCAGTTGAATGCCTGAAACGCTCGGGTTGAACGATCCGGACGACCGATTTGCGCTGCAAGTCGAGGGTTCTATAGCTTGGCCAGGGCCACCAAGAAATGCCACCGGTCTCGTTTAGCGGCGGCTCCGGACTGCCAGTCCGGTCAGGCCACGCCTGGTGCGCCGAAGCGCGACTGTCGCAGGCTGCGGTACCTGGACCTGGTTGATCGTCACGCCGTCCAATGGGCAAACGGTGGCGCGCCGTTGAGCGCCTGCGTAATCGAACGACACCTGCGCCACCGCGCTGACCGACGATCGGGGCGCTCGTGAATGCAGGACCGCCCGCAATGAACTGCCCAGCCGAGGGCCAGGTAGCGCAGTGGACCGGATCAGGTCGGGGCACTACATAGCGCACATCCAACACCCTAACCGCGCCGCAGAAGCATTTGGCGTTGTGTTCATTGCCGGAGGAGCCTCCATGCTGAACCAAACCACCCCACACGGCATCGTCGGCGTGAACGAGGGCATCATCTCGACCGAATTGGCCCCATGCGGCGGCGTAAAGGCGAGTGGCCTCAGCCGTGAGGGTGGGCGGTATGGGATCGAGGACTATCCGGAAACCAAACACATCGCTTTGGGTGGGATCGGCGCATGACCTACGATTATGACTTGTTCGTCATCGGCGGCGGCTCGGGCGGCGTGCGGTGCGCGCGGATCGCAGCCGGGCACGGGGCGCGGGTGGGTATTGCCGAGGATGCGCAATGGGGTGGCACTTGCGTAAACCTCGGCTGCGTGCCGAAGAAGATGATGGTGCAAGCGTCTGAATACGGTCGCTGGGCGCAGGATGCGCGTGGCTTTGGTTGGGACAGCCATGCCGGCACTCATGACTGGGCGGCGCTGATTGCGACCAAGGACCAGGACCTGACCCGGTTGCGCGCGACCTACCGCACGCTGCTCGAAAAGTCGGGCGTGACCATGCATGAGGCGCGGGCCACCTTCACCGCGCCACACACGCTAGACGTAGGCGGGCGGGTGATAACGGCCGAGCGGATCGTGATCGCCGTGGGCGGATATCCGCTCGTTCAGCTGCCGATACCCGGTATGGAGTTGGGCATTGTCAGCGACCAGGCATTTAGCCTGCCGGCCCTGCCGAAGCGCGTGCTGATGGTGGGTGGCGGCTATATCGCTATGGAGTTTGCAGGGATCTTTCACGGCCTCGGCTCGGCGGTGGACGTTGTGTACCGCCAGGACCTGCCATTGCGCGGGTTCGACCATGATATCCGGCTGGCCCTTGCGGCCGGCATGACAAAAGACGGTGTGCGGCTGCATCCGTCGCAAACCGTGCGATCGATCGTGGCGATCGGTGACGCACGCCGGGTCGTGCTGACGAACGGTCATACGCTTGAGGTGGACCTGGTGTTCTTCGCAGTCGGCCGTGCGCCGAAAACCGCTGGCTTGGGTTTGGAGCACACCGGCGTCACGCTGGACGCCAAGGGTGCGATCAAGGTGGACGCCGAGTTTGCAACCGCGGTGCCGCACATCTTTGCTATCGGCGATGTGGCGAACAACCTGAACCTTACTCCTGTGGCTATTGCGGAGGGTCATCACCTCGCCGATCGGCTATTCGGACCGGGTGTTCCCCGCAGCTGGTCCATGACCCCGGTTGCCACGGCGGTGTTCAGCAATCCGCCGATCGCCACGGTAGGCCTGACCGAAGAGCAAGCCGCGCAGCATGGCCCGGCCGACGTCTACCTGACCGACTTCCGGCCGATGCGCCACGTGCTATCCGGCCGCGACCGGCGCACGCTGATGAAGATGGTCGTGGATCAAGCGTCGCAGCGTGTGGTGGGCGTACACCTGCTGGGCGACGATGTGGCGGAGATGATGCAGGGCATTGGTGTCGCGTTGACAGCCGGCGCGACCAAGCAGGATTTCGACCGCACGATCGGCATTCACCCAACGAGTGCAGAGGAGTTTGTGACACTGCGCACCCGCACGCGCGTCGCGGAATTGGCACAAGCGGCCGAGTAGCGGGGCCGTCGCTAGTGGACGAGCGGGCGTACCCGGCGATCGCGCCCCAGCCGTAGTGGGAGCAACAACGCGCCGTCCAACCGGGTTGAACCTTCGCCGGCTGGCCCGATGCCGTAGCGCAGCTGTGATCCGGCGGGCGGCAGGAATGTCCCGAAAATCCGGTCCCACACACTGAACATGGTGCCAAAGTTTGCGCCGTGATGCTGTGCTAAGTCGCTATGGTGAATCCGATGCAGCCCCGGCGTGACAAAAATCGGCGCGGCCAAGCGCTGTAGGACTGCGGGCCATGGCAAATCGGCGTGTTGCACCATTGCCCACCCCAACATGAGGGTTGCTGTCGCTGCCATGGCCCACGCCGGCAGCCCAAGTAGGCCAAATAGCGCACCGCCCGTCAAAGCGGTCAGACCAACTTCCACCGGGTGGTGACGTACGGCCGTGCTGGCGTCGACAATCACGTCCGAATGGTGAACGGCGTGGAACCGCCATAGTACGTTGATCCGATGCTCCAACCGGTGCATCGCGTAGCTAAATAGGTCCAGCGCGACAATGCCAGCAACCATGACCCCTGCGGGGCCGGCGACGTTTTGTACCCACGCAAATGGGCGGGCAACCGGCGCGCCAGGCCATGATACCGGGAGCCAGGATGCCGCCCACCCGCCCAGTATCCAGCAAGCCAAGTTGCTGACCAGGCGCAGCGTGGAGCTATCGCGCCCGCACGCGCTTTCCGCCCCGGCTAAAGCGAGTAGCAGGATGACCGTCGCCGGGCCATACCAAGCGGCCGCGGCAACGAGCCATCCCTCCATCGCCTACTTCCGGCGGCGGCGCGCGATCGCAAGGGCGCCAACACCGACTGCGAGCAAGGCCATCGTCGCCGGCTCCGGCACGGCCGTCGGGGTCGGAAAGCCAGCCCAGGCTGGGGCAGAAACAAGCAGGGCGGCGAGGGCGAACAGGAAACGCATGGCAAAACTCCGTCTGGTATAAGTTAACAACTGTGCCACGCCGGATCGTGCCGTCAATTCTGTAAACGCTGTAGAGTGTCAGGAACCATTACAGAACGCGTCGCCGCCCCAACGGATTACGATAACCACCGTAGCCACATGCCGCGATTACTGGGATAACCCCAGATCACCCGCGCAACGGCCGCGCGGACGGAGCGTGCCATGACCAACCCCGACCCGATCGCATCGTCTGCCTGGACCCCTACGACCTGGACCCCCACGACCTGGCGCGCCCGCCCGGTGCTGCAGGCGCCGACCTACCCAGACCCGGTGGCCCTTGCCGCCTCGGAACAGCGGCTGGCCGGCTACCCGCCGCTGGTTTTCGCTGGTGAGGCGCGGCGGCTGAAATCGGCCCTCGCCCTCGCCGCGCAGGGCCAGGCGTTTGTGCTGCAGGGGGGTGATTGCGCCGAGAGCTTTGGCGACTTTAACGCCAATGTTATCCGCGACACGTTCCGCGTGCTGTTGCAAATGGCTGTCGTGCTTACGTTTGGCGCTAGCGTTCCTGTGGTCAAAATGGGCCGCATGGCGGGACAGTTTGCAAAACCGCGCAGCAGCGATACCGAAACGCAGGGCGGCCTTACGCTGCCGACCTATCGCGGCGACATCATCAACGGCCCAACCTTCGACGCCGGTGCGCGCATCCCCGATCCCACCCGCATGGAAACTGGCTACTTCCAATCCGCCGGCACGCTCAACCTTCTGCGCGCCTTCGCCAATGGCGGTTATGCGGACCTGCATGAAGTGCACCGCTGGAACCTCGACTTTGCCGCCCGCTCGCCCCTGGCCGCCCGCTACCAGGACCTTGCCGCCCGCATCGATGAGACGCTGGCCTTTATGGCGGCCTGCGGCATGAGCAGCCTGAACACGCCCCAAATCCGCGAAACCGATTTCTACACGTCGCACGAGGCGTTGCTGCTGCCGTATGAGCAGGCCCTGACCCGGGTCGATAGTACGTCGGGCGACCACTACGCCTGCAGCGCGCATTTTTTGTGGATCGGCGACCGCACCCGGCATCTGGATGGCGCGCATGTCGAGTTCCTGCGCGGCGTCCGCAACCCGATCGGATTAAAGGTCGGGCCCACGATGCAGCCCGACGACCTACTGCGACTGATCGACCGCCTGAACCCGGCCGATGAGCCCGGGCGCCTCACGCTCATTACCCGGATGGGGGCGGCGCAGGTAACCCAAAAATTGCCCCCGCTGCTGCGGGCCGTTGCCCGTGCCGGCCGGCAGGTTGTGTGGCTGTGCGATCCAATGCACGGCAACACCATCAATACGACCGCGCAGTCCAACCGCCCCCCCGTAAAAACCCGTAGCTTCGATCAGATCCTGGCCGAGGTTCGCTGCTTTTTCGACGCCCACGCGGCAGAGGGCAGCTGGGCCGGCGGCGTGCATATCGAGATGACCGGCCAGGAAGTCACCGAATGCGTCGGCGGTGCACATCAACTGACCGAACGCGACCTGGGCGGCCGATATGAAACGTCGTGCGACCCACGTTTAAATGCCGAACAGTCGCTGGAGCTGGCGTTCCTGGTGTCGGAAGAGTTGAAGGCCCGGCGCGCCCCACGGGCGATGGTCGCGGCGCAATGACAATCGACCCGACATCGATCGAGGAGGATATCGCCCGTCGCACAGACGCGTACTTCAACCGGACCCGCGACGTGGTCGGAAAGTTTGGCGACCGGCGCGTGACCTATGCCGTATTCCTGCGTCGCCCCGTGATCGCCGCCCCACGGCTGATGCTGGACTGGCTGGAGCAGCTCGCGATCGCCCGCAACACGCGCTTCAGCTTCCACGTACCAGCGCCGGAGGGTTCGTGGGTCGGCGCGGGCGAGCCCATTGTCTACATAACCGGCAGCCTCCACGCGCTTGCTGATAGCGAGACGCTGTTTTTACAAAAACTCGGTGCAGCCTGTGTTGCCGCCCATAATGCATACCAAATGTGTTCCGTGCTGCCGCGCGTGAAGTTTTTGGCGATGGAGGCGCGGCACTGCGCAGGGGCGGAGATGCAGGCCATGATGGGTTATGCGGCGGCGGTGGGCAGCGGCGCGGCCAAGCGGGAGGGGGCGTTGGGGTTTGTGGGTACGTCAACCGATATGGCCGCGCCCTATTTTGGCACCGCGCACGGTTTGGGTACTATGCCGCACGCGTTGATCGGCTACGCCGGGTCGACGGTCCGCGCGGCGGAGATGTTTCATGAGACGTGCCCGAACGAGGAACTGACGGTGCTGACCGACTATTTCGGGCGGGAGATTACAGACGGGCTGGACGTTTGCCGGCGCTTTTTCGATCTGGCCGCGGCTGGACGGCTATCCGTGCGCCTCGATACCCATGGCGGACGGTATATGGAGGGGCTGGACCCGCAAGAGAGTTACGCCGTGCTGGAGCGCCGTGCACCGGGTGCGATCCGGCATTACCGCAGCGATAGCGAGCTGCGGCACTTGGTCGGCACTGGCGTATCGGCAGCGGCCATCTGGCGCATGCGGGACGCGCTGAATGACGCCGGTTTCCCACGGGTAAAGATCGTCGTCAGCAGCGGTTTTGGCGTCGAAAAGTGCCGGGTGATGGCCGATACGAAGGCACCGATCGACGTGGTGGGTACCGGAAGCTTTATCCCGACCGACTGGCACGAAACCTATGCGACGGCCGACATCGTCGCCTATGACGGCGAACGCCGGGTAAAAGTGGGGCGCGAGTTCTTGCTGAACGCGTTGCCGGAAGCGATTCGGGAGCGGGCAGCGTGAGTACTGCTCCTCTGAGAATCGCATTGGCGCAGATCGGGTCGGTGGTTGGGGACGTTGATGCAAACGTCGCCCGGATCCGCGCCGCCCGCGCCGCCGCCGCCGCCCAGGGGGCCGATCTGGTGGTCACGCCCGAGTTCTCCGTCGGCGGCTACCCGCCCGAGGATTTGGTCCGCAAGCCGGCGTTTGTCGCGCAGTGTGAGGCGGCGATCGCTCTGCTGGCAGCGGATACGGCGGATGGTGGCCCGGCGCTGATCGTCGGTGGGCCGTGGGCGGATGGCGCGTTGCTGTACAACGCGGCTTATGTTTTGGACGCGGGCCGGATCCTGGCCCGGCGCGCCAAGCACGAACTACCGAATTACGGCGT
>JAYVTX010000364.1:0-6408 GCA_043788425.1 Rhodospirillales bacterium | reverse complement strand
TGCCGTGTCCCATCTTGTGCGGCGGCACTGGCCTGTATCTGTCCGCACTTACCCAGGGCATCGCCGATGTGCCAGCCCCAGACCCGGCCGCGCGGCAGGAGGCCCGGGCGCTACTGGAGGAGCTGGGTGCGCCCGGACTGCACGCCCGGCTGATGGTGGCCGATCCGGAGACGGCTGCCGGCCTACGCCCCAGCGACGGCCAGCGTAACGCCCGTGCGTGGGAGGTCTGGCGCAGCACCGGGCGCGGGTTGAAGGCCTGGCAAGCTGTACGGACGCCACCGCCACCGTGGCGGTTTCGGATGATCCTGCTCGATCCACCGCGGGATGCACTGCGCCAGGCGATCGCCGGACGGTTTCAGGCCATGCTAGACGCCGGTGCACTGGCGGAGGTTGCGGCAGTTCGGCACTTCGACCGCACCCTGCCGGCCATGCGCGCCCATGGGGTGCTGGAGTTGCTAGCGTACCTCGACGGCCGGGCGACGCTGACCGAGGCTGGGCAACGCACAACGCTGGTCACGGGCCAGTACACGAAGCAGCAGGCAACGTGGTTCCGCAATCGCCGAGTGGTCGACCCGGCAAATCTGCATACGATCTATGCGCGATACGAGGGTCTGACGCAACTTTCACATAGCCTGCAAGATGATTTGAGCAGTTTCCTTCATCGCCAACCTTGACGTTGTGCCGCAACAATGCGACCTAGCGCGCTAAGGAGCGACCTGATGAACGAAATATCCAGCCAGTCCGGAGCCGAAGTCCTATTGCGCGCCCTGCGTGACGAGGGTGTGGAGGTGGTGTTCGGCTACCCGGGCGGCGCGGTCCTGCCGATCTACGATGCACTATATCAGCAGAACAGCATCCGCCACATCCTGGTGCGGCATGAACAAGCGGCGGTGCATGCCGCCGAGGGTTACGCGCGCAGCACCGGTCGCGTCGGCGTCGTGCTGGTCACGAGTGGCCCAGGCGCCACGAACGCGGTCACGGGTCTGGTGGACGCGCTGATGGACAGCATTCCATTGGTGTGCCTTACGGGTCAGGTGCCAACCCATCTAATCGGCAATGACGCTTTCCAGGAAGCAGATACGACGGGCATCACCCGCCCCGCGACCAAGCACAACTATTTGGTCAAACGGTCCGAAGATCTGGCTCGCGTGGTTCACGAGGCGTTTTTCGTTGCCCGTAGTGGGCGGCCGGGTCCCGTCGTGATCGACCTGCCGAAAGACATTCTGATCACGCCGGCCCCCTATGTCCCGGCGGCCGAGGGTCCGCACCGCAGCTACCGCCCCATCACCGCGCCTGATCCGGCACAAATCGCGGCGGCGGTGGCGTTGTTGCGCAGTGCGAAGCGGCCGATCGTGTACTCAGGCGGCGGCGTCATCAACTCGGGCGATGCAGCCAGCGCGGCGCTGATCGCGTTCGTGCGGGCGACGGGCATGCCGTGTACCAGTACGCTGATGGGGCTGGGCGCATACCCCAGCAACGACCCGCAATTCCTTGGCATGCTGGGCATGCACGGCACGTACGAGGCCAACATGGCTATGCACGGGGCCGACGTGATGTTGAACGTGGGTGCCCGCTTCGACGACCGGGTAACAGGCCGATTGAATGCGTTCAGCCCGGGGTCGAAAAAGATCCACTGCGACATCGACCCTAGCAGCATAAACAAAAACGTAGCCGTCGATGTGCCTGTAGTTGGCGACGCCGGGCTCATCCTGCAGGCGCTGATGGCGGCCTGGAACGACGCTGGCGTTGGTGCCCCGCCGCTCACGCCATGGTGGCGGCAGATCGACACCTGGCGCGAGCAAAAAAGCCTGGCCTTTAACCAGGACATGACGCCCGACGCCGTGATCAAGCCGCAATACGCGATCCAGCGGCTGTATGAACTAACGCGGGAGCATGAAGCCGCGACCCAGCGCGATACCTACATCACGACCGAAGTCGGCCAGCACCAGATGTGGGCTGCCCAGTACTTTCGGTTCGACCAGCCCAATCGTTGGATGACGTCGGGCGGCCTGGGCACCATGGGCTATGGCCTGCCGGCCGCGATGGGCACACAGATCGCCCACCCCGACGCCCTGGTGATCGACATTGCGGGTGAGGCGAGCATCCTGATGAACATCCAGGAGCTGAGTACGCTCGCGCAATACCGGCTGCCGGTGAAGGTCTTCATCCTCAACAACCAGTACATGGGCATGGTCCGCCAGTGGCAGGAGCTGCTGCATGGCAGCCGGTATAGTGAAAGCTATTCGGAAGCGCTGCCCGACTTCGTGAAGCTGGCTGAGGCGTTCCAGGGCGTGGGGGTCCGCGCGACCTGTGTGGGGGAGCTGGATGACGTTATTCGCACCATGATTGCGTCGGACAAGTTCGTAGTGGCCGACATCTGCGTCGATCAGAAGGAAAACGTGTTCCCGATGATCCCGTCCGGTGCCGCGCATAACGAGATGATCCTTGGCCCAGCCCAGGCAGGACGCACGGCAGCGGTGACGGATGAAGGCCTGCTGCTGGTATGACCGTCGCCCAGGAAGCGATCCGATCGGCTACGATTTCCGTGCTGGTCGAGAATGAGAGCGGGGTGCTGGCGCGGGTCATCGGCTTGTTTGCCGGCCGCGGCTACAACATCGACAGCCTCACCGTTGCACCCGTCGATATGGAGGGCCGCAGCCGCATCAACGTCGTGACCAGCGGGACGGAAATGGTGATCGAGCAGATCAAGGCGCAGCTGGACCGGCTGGTGCCCGTCTATCGCGTGGCAGACCTGTCCCGGCAAGGTCCGCACCTGGCGCGGGAGTTGGCAATGATCAAGGTCGTAAGCAACGGTCCCGACCGGACGGAGGCTTTACGTCTGGCTGAAGCATTCCGGGCGCGCGTGATCGACGCCACGATCGAAAGCCTGGTGTTCGAACTCACGGGCGGCACGGATAAACTGGACGCCTTTATTGCGCTCATGCGGCCGATCGGCTTGGCGGAAGTCTCGCGTTCTGGCATTGCGGCGATTGCCCGGGGTCCGGGGACACTCTGAACTTGTACCAAAGGAAAAGTTAATGCGCGTTTACTACGACCGCGACGCCGACGTGAACCTGATCAAGGGTAAGCGCGTTGCGATCATCGGCTATGGCAGCCAGGGTGTTGCCCACGCCAACAATCTGAAGGATAGCGGCCTAGCCCACCTGGTCGTCGGCCTTCGCGCCGGCTCGGCCGGCATTGCCAAGGCCGAGGCTGCCGGCCTGCAAGTTATGGACCCGGCCGACGCCGCTAAATGGGCAGACGTCGTCATGGTGCTGACGCCCGATGAAGGGCAAGGCGACCTGTATCGCGACAAGCTGCACGCCAACATGAAGCCTGGCACCGCATTGGCATTCGCGCATGGGCTGAACGTGCATTTCAACCTGCTGGACCCCCGCGCCGATATCGACGTGTTTATGATTGCGCCAAAGGGACCCGGCCACACCGTGCGCAGCGAGTACCAGCGTGGCGGCGGCGTGCCTTGCCTTGTAGCAGTGGCGCAAGATCCGAGCGGGTCCGCGATGGAGGTCGCACTGAGCTACGCCAGCGCCATCGGCGGCGGCCGCGCCGGCATAATCGAAACAACGTTCAAGGAAGAGTGCGAAACCGATCTGTTTGGCGAGCAGGCTGTATTGTGCGGTGGGCTGGTCGAGCTGATCAAGGCCGGGTTCGAGACTCTGGTCGAAGCCGGCTACGCGCCCGAGATGGCGTATTTCGAGTGCCTGCATGAGGTAAAACTCATCGTCGACCTGATCTATGAGGGCGGCATCGCTAACATGAATTATTCGATCAGCAACACGGCCGAGTATGGCGAGTACGTCACTGGCCCGCGCATCGTGACTGCCGAGACGAAGGCAGAAATGAAGCGGGTGCTGGAAGATATTCAGTCTGGCCGTTTTGCACGCGACTGGATGCTGGAAAACCGTACCAACCAGGCCAGCTTCAAGGCGACCCGGCGGCGGATGAGCGAGCACCCGATCGAACAGGTCGGCGAGCGGTTGCGGGCGATGATGCCGTGGATCGCCCAGAATCGCCTGGTTGATCGCGCCAAGAACTAGTGCACGTTTCGACCGATCGGAATCGATCGTTCGAAAAGTCGTGCTCTAGAAATCTATATTCTAGAGCAGCTTACTTCGTTCTTTCAGAGCCGTGATGGTTCTGAATGAACGAAAGCTGCTCTTACCAAAGCGAGGACGCTCCATGGTCAGGTACATAAGCGTCCTTGTCTTGTTGGCCCTTGGTGGTTGCGTCAGCATCTCTGGGCCGGAAAATCGGGATCTGGCGCCGTTTCCTGGGTCAGCCTGTTATGCCGGACGCTTCATCTGCCCGGCTGCCGGCCCGGTCGGGCGGTCGTGCAGTTGTAGCGGCCCGGCCGGGTCTGATTCAGGCACCATACGTTAAGGACCGCCCCTTCACGTAAAGGGGGCGGCTGACGGGCTACTTGACCGTGACGAAGCGCAGCGGGAACGAGTTGTCGGCGAGTTGCTGTAGGTCGATGTTGGACTTGGCCGCCCACACCACAGTCTGCTGATGCAGCGGGATGAACGCAACGTCATCGTAGATGATCTTTGATGCCGCCAGGATCAAAGCCTGACGCTTCGCCGGGTCAGTTTCGATTGCAATTGCGTCCGTTATGTTATCCAACTCTGAATTGCTATAGCCGCCATCGTTGAATACGCCACGAATGCCATTGCGGGACCCAGCAATATTGAACAATGTATTATGCGCGTCATAGGTGTTTGGAGTCCAGCCAAGCATGTAAAAGCTGGTCCGATAGTCGGGATTACTGATCTCCGCAAAGTATTTCAGGCGGGTTTGCGCCGCTAAGGTAATACGGATATTGGCTTTGGCAAGCATGGCGGTTACGGCTTGGCAAATGGCTTCGTCATTCACATACCGGTCATTCGGGCAATCCAGCGTGACACCAAATCCATTCGGGTAGCCGGCTTCTGCAAGCAGCTTCTTGCTTGCTTCCGGGTCATAGGGGTAGCGCACGTCATTCGCCTCGACAAAGCCGTTCACGCCGGGGCCGTATAGCGTTCCAGTCGGGCGGGATTGGTTGCGCATGACGCGGGCCTGGATCGCCTTCACGTCGATCGCTTGGTAGAACGCCTGCCGGACCCGCTTATCCTGGAACGGGTTCTTGCCCTTAACGTCTGACTTCAGCAGTTCCGGCCGGATTTGGTCAAAGCCGAGGTGGATCGTTCGCAACTCGGGCGCGGTCCGCAACGTAATGCCGGCCGTACCCTGTAGGCGCTGCATGTCCTGCGGCGGCACGGTGTAGATCATGTCCACGTCGCCCGACAGCAGCGCAGCGACCCGGGTAGCCGCATTGCCAATGACGTTGAACGTAACCTCCGTCAGGTTATGCTCGGGCTTATCCCACCAGTCGGGATTGTTCTTCATCGTCGTGCGCCGGTCGGGCTCGCGCAATTGCAGGATGAAGGGCCCGGTGCCGTTCGCATTGCGGGTGGCAAAGTTCTCTTCCTTGGTCTTGGTCAGATCGGTGGGTTGGGTCGCATTGTGCGCCTCGCACCACGCCTTCGACATGATGACCCATTGGGTAATCTCTTCCAGGAAGATCGGATTTGGCGCCTTGGTGATGAAGTCGACCGTGAAGTCATCGACCTTCTTCACGTCTGTCACGGATTGAAAGTACGAGTTAATCTGGCTGCCGGGGCCGCTCGCACGTTTGTGGCTGAAGATGACATCGTCAGCGGTGAACTGCTCGCCACCCTGAAACTTCACGTTGTGGCGCAGGTGAAAGCGCCAGGTCGTCGGGTTCGGCTGTTCCCAGCTTTCGGCCAAAGCAGGCTCGACTTTCAAGTTTCGGTCGCGGCGGACAAGAGGGTCGTAAAAATTCTGCGTAAACGTCAGCAGGAACGTCTCGCTGCGTACATACGGGTCCATGGAGTTAGCATCGCCGTCATTAGCCCACCGGAAGGTGGCTGCATCGACGGGCAGGGCAACGCTTGCGGCGAGAACAAAAGCGACAACGCGCGTCGATCGGAGGAAAGACATGGCGGCTCCTGATTAGGCGAGATGATCACGGTAACGAATGCGCCAGGGTCCGCAACCTTGTTTGTGCGGCTCGACGCTGCAACATGGTCCGTGCGACTAGGCTGCGCGGCGCCCCGTTAGCGCAGCAGGAAGCCCGGCGATTGCACGGTCTATCAGCGCGGCGTCGGCGTCGGCACCGAATGTTTGGGCCAGCACATGCTGTGTAGCCCGGGCGGCAATGTCAGCGGCGGCCAGGCGCACGTCGGTCACGGCTGCCTTCTCGGCGGCAGCGATGCGGTCAATAGCGGCCTGCTCCCGGCGCCGCGCCGCACCTTCGGCATCTGTGCGGGCAGCTTCGGCCACCCGTGTTGCCTCGTCCCGAGCCTGCTCGATCATGGCCTTGGCTGC
>JAYVTX010000363.1:0-2676 GCA_043788425.1 Rhodospirillales bacterium | reverse complement strand
AACCACTCCTCGACCGATAACGACCATGCGACGGGGAATGCGTCGGGTGGATCAAATACTATGTTCTGTGTAAACGTCAGCAGCCGTAGTAGATTCCGGTCTACCGAAGACTCGGAACCACTCAGGTGGACAAGCAGGATAAGTACGACTGCATATAAAGGGACTGTCCGTAGAAGTCGCCGCGCCATAAAGCGCGCCCAAGTAGACATGTTGGGAGCCGTCAGAAGCGGAAAAATGATTGTTCCAATGAGATAGCCGGACAATGCAAAAAACAGATGCACCCCCAACGGGCCTAAATAGGCCATTTCCCGATTTAGAACCGAATTATGGACCATACCGAAGTAGTGGTGTACGACGACCAACAGCGCTGCAGTCAGGCGAACCAGATCCAAACCTGGGCGGCGCCCTCCGGTCGGATTAAGGATCGTCCACCACGCCAATCGACCTCCCTCAGGCTGGACAAGCACGAACGACTGACACACGCATACGTAGCGTGATCAAGGGCGAAGCGATAAAGTCCGCTTACCGGGCCGGCGTAGCCCGACGTGTGGTCGTGCGGCGGGTGGGTGTTGGCTTCCGCGTGGGCTTGGTTTCTGGCTCGATCACGGCCGGGGCAACGCCCGGGGTGATGGTCACGGCGACCTGCATCGGCTGATCGGTGCCGCCACCGGCTGAGCGCAGGTTGACGCTGAAGGTGTCGGTGCCAGAGTACCGGCCAAACGGGCTGTATTCGACGCGGGTCCGGCTGCCAACGGGCCGCACGTACACTTGGCCATGCGTGGGGCGCGTACCGATCAGGGCTAGTGCAAACGGCTTGGAGCCGTCGGCCACGTACACGCCGCACCAGCCATCATTGGTCATGGTGATTGTCGCGGCCGGGCTTGCCTTCAGGTCCGGGGTGGATGCGGTGCAGGTCTTGGCCTGCCCCTCCAGCATTTCGTCCGCTGCCATCTGCGATGCAGTGGGCTGAACGGCGCAACCCTGAACGGTAAGGGCGGCGATAGCGGCGAAAGCGAGGTGGCGATGGTTCAACGAACGGCTCCTGACAGGCATGTTGAGACGGTCTGCCACATGCGGGCCGGGGGGGGAAGCGCGGCGTTGCCTCTATCGCGGAACGATGATTGATCATGTTCCGGTGATCGTACCGCCCCTGTTCTACGGTGGCCTGAGGGCGTAAGCACTCCGAATGTCTGCGCCCGCGCCCACGATGGATAGAACAACCCGCTCCAACGTGGCCCGGCTTGCGACGGCGCAGGCCCTGGCCGGTGCCAACGCGGCGGTGGTCTTTGCAACGGGCGCCATCATAGGCGCAACGCTGGCACCGGACCCGGCCTGGGCCACGGTCCCGGTCAGCATCTTCGTAGTCGGTATGGCGCTGGGCACGCTGCCGAACGGTGCCATTGCCCGGCGATACGGCCGGCGCGCATCGTTCATGGCGGGCGGAACATGCGGCGCACTGGCCGGGTTGATTGGTGCCTGGGCGTTGTGGGTCGGCTCGTTCCCGCTCTATTGCATGGCGACGCTGTGCGCCGGTTTATATGCGAGCGTCGTGCAATCGTTCCGCTTTGCGGCTGCCGACGGGGTCGACCCGGCCGTGCGGCCCCGGGCGCTCAGCTGGGTGATGGCCGGCGGCGTGTTCGCAGGCGTGATCGGGCCGCAGCTGGTGACGTACACGATGGATCTGACTCCCGGACGGCTGTTTGCCGCAAGTTACTTGGCGCAGGCCGCGGTAGCCGTCATCGCCATGGCCGTCCTATCCGGCGTGCGGCTGCCACGCCCGGTGGCCAGCGCCGCCCGCGGCCGTCCGTTGGCGGAAATCCTGCGGCAGCGATCCTTCATCATCGCGGCGCTATGCGGCGTGGTCAGCTACTCGCTCATGAACCTGGTCATGACCTCGGCCCCGCTGGCGATGAAGCTGTGCGGGCTGCCAATCGCGTCGTCCAACCTGGCGCTGCAGTGGCACGTGATTGCGATGTACGGGCCAAGCTTTTTTACTGGTGTCCTGATCACCCGCTTCGGCGCTCCGCGGGTCGTGACGGTTGGGCTCGCGCTGCTAGCGACGGCGGCTATCGCGGGGTTGTCCGGCATCTCCGTCGGACATTTCAACGCCGGTTTGATCCTACTGGGCCTGGGCTGGAACTTTGGCTTCGTCGGTGCATCGGCGATGGTACTCGACAGTCACCGGCCCGAGGAGCGGACGCGCGTGCAGTCGGCCAACGACTTTCTGGTGTTCGGCACAATGGCAGTCGGTTCGTTCTCATCGGGGCAGTTGTTGCAGATTTGGGGCTGGGCGGCGGTCAACCTGGTTGTGTTCCCGCCCGTGCTGCTTGCCGGTGCCGTCCTGCTGTTCAGTGGGCGGTTGCGATTGCGGGCCGCCCCGCCGCGGCTTAGCCCAGGGGAATAGGCCGTCAGAACTGGGATGTGTCGGGCCTGGGCCCGCCGCGTGGTATTACCGATGAATAACAGAACCCCCGCGATGGGTCCGCGCGAATGGGTCCTGCTGCTGATCTTGGCCACGATCTGGGGTGGATCGTTCTTCTTCACCGGGATTGCGGTGCGGGAGCTGCCGGCGGTCACCTTGGTCTGGTTCCGGCTGGCGTTGGGTGCGTTGGCATTGCTGGCGATCGTGCGGGCGTTGGGGCAGCGCATGCCGTCGGAACCCCGGGTGTGGGGTGC
>JAYVTX010000362.1:0-5154 GCA_043788425.1 Rhodospirillales bacterium | reverse complement strand
GTTGGGGCCGCACAGCGCCACGAAGGTGCCAGGTGCGATCGTGACATCGATGCCGTGCAGCACCGGATGCCCACCGATCGCCACGGTCGCCTGCACCCTCATGCCACGACCCGGCGGGACAGGTGGATCAGCACCGGCGTGCCCAGCAGCGCGGTCAGTACGCCCAATTTCGGTTCGGCCTGTAGCGGCAGAAGCAGCGGGGCCGTGCGGGCCAGCATGTCGGCAGCCAGTAGCAGACCGGCACCCGCAAGCGCCGAGGGGATCAGCAGCGCACCCGGCCGGGCGCCCACCCAGGGCCGCAGCAAATGCGGCACGACCAGCCCCACGAACCCGATCCCCCCCGCCACCGCAGCCCCGGCACCAACGGCCAGCGACACACCCAGCGCCGCCTGCCGCAACGTTGTGGCGGGCGGACGCCCAAGGCTTATGGCCGTCGCTTCACCCAACGAAAGTGCGTCCAGGCCGGGACCCAGCCGCACCAGCAGCACCAGCCCTAGCGCGATCGGCGGCAGTGCCAGGGCCAAATGCAGCAGGCTGCGATCCTCCAGCCCGCCCAGCAGCCAGAACGAGACCTCGGCCAGCGCGAACGGGTTGGGCGCCAGGGTTAGTGCCAATGCCAGCAGCGCGGCCGCCAATGACGACACAGCCACGCCGCCGAGGATGACGGCCGGGCCGGAAGGTGCCCGCCCGGCCAAAGCCAGCAGCGCCGCAGCGCCGCACGCCGCCCCCGCCATGCCGCCCAGCACCAGCGCAGGAGCGAACGCCGCCGACACGCCCCAGTAAAAAACGATGACTGCCCCCAGCGCCGCCGCGCCGCCAACGCCCAGCAACCCCGGATCGGCCAACGGATTGCGTAATGCCCCCTGCAACACCGCCCCCGACAGGCCCAGCGCCGCCCCGATCGCCAGCGCCAGCCCGGTCCGCGGCACCCGCAGCTCCCACACGATCGGCCAGTCCGGCACGCCGAACCCGGCACCGCCCACCAGCAGCGATAGGGCGGCCAGCACGATCAGGGCGATGCCGGCCCAGATCATAGCAAGCGTCATGGCGCGGACAGCACGCCGACCGCCCGCGCCGACCAGGGCCCGGCGCAAATCAGCCACGCCGGCGGCAGGGTGCGTCGCGATAGGGCATCAAGGGCTGGATGCCGCAGCAATTCGGTCGCCATGGACGGTTTTTGCGGTGGCGTCGCGGTGATTAGTAAGTCCGGCGGGTGGGCCAGAAGTGCCTCGATCCCAACCGCCCCGCCGCGCGCTGCGTTATCCAGCCCGGCCGCGGTAAGAACGGCATCCGTGAACGTGCCCGGCCCGGACGTCCAGCCGCGCGCACCCCATAGCAGCGCGCGCCGCCGCGGCACCGGGGCGTGAACCAGGTCGCGATCCATCGCCGCCAGCAACGCGGATCCCCGCTCCGGCACGCCCAATGCGGCTGCGACCTGCGTCACCTGCGTCCGGATGGCGTCGAAACTGTCGGGCAGACCGACGCGCAATACGGGTACGCCCCGCCGCTCCAGCGCTGCCAGCGTTGCCTGTGCCCCGTAGGGCCCGGCCAGAACCAGCGATGGTGCCAGGCGCAACACCGCCTCCGCATCGGCGCGCACAACCGGCAGCGTGGCGGCCTGCGCTGCCACGACCGATAAGGCCGGATCGCGGGACAGGACGGATAGGGCGGCCACCTGTTCGGGAGCCAGCAGAACCAGTAGCTGGTCGGTGCAGAGATTGAGCGAGACCACGGCCGCCTGCGCTGGTATTTTGGCTACTAGCGCGCTCAGCAGCCCCAGAACCAACACCGACAGGGCCCGCAGCGCCCTCATACCACGATGACGCCCTGGTGCTTGGCTTTGCCCTCCGGCTCGACATGGATTGTGACCGACAGGCCGGGTATTTCGGATTTCAGCGCCGCCTCGACCCGGTCGCAAATGATGTGCGCGGCGGCGACGGACATGGTGCCGGGCACGACCAGATGGAACTCCAGGTACGTGACCCGGCCGGCCTGGCGCGTCAGCAGGTCATGCGCCTCGATCGCGCCCTCCGCATCTCGGGCGACGACGGTGCGGATACGCTGCACGATGTCGTCCGCCGGGGCCGCATCCATCAGGCCGCCGACGGAGTCGCGCAGCACGGTGAACCCAGACCATAATACGTGAAGTGCCACCCCCGCCGCCAGCACCGGGTCCAGCCAGCCGATGCCGGTTTGCACCGCCAGCACCAATCCCAGGACGACGGCCGCCGAACTTACGACGTCCGCCTGCAAATGCCGCGCATCGGCAATCAGCGCCACGGACCGGAAGCGCCGACCCTCCTGCAACAACCGCGCACCCCAGACGCCGTTTACGACCGTTGCCAACAGATTTAGTGCCAGGCCGATCCAGGGCTGTTCGATCCCGCGCGGCATGGACCAGGTGGTCCAGGCATGTTGCAGGATGGTGATAGCGGCGACGATGATCAGCGCGCCCTCAATCACGGCGGCGAAGAACTCTGCTTTCTCATGGCCGTACGGGTGGTTTGCATCGGCCGGAACGGCGGCCATGCGCAGCGCGCCCAACGCAATCACGCTGGCGGCCACGTTGACCGTACTCTCCAACGCGTCGGAGAACAGGGCCGCGCTGCCCGTCAGCGCCCAAGCCGCCGCCTTTAGCGCCAGCACCATCAGGCCCACGGCGATCGTCACGGCGGCGATGCGTATCACCCGGTCCACGGCACCCCCTGCGTTAACGGGGGTGTAGCCGAAGTCGGGCTAAACGGAAAAGTACTTGGCGCGCGGGTTCAGGACGACGATGGCGCTGGTGGATTGCTCCGGGTGCAGCTGATCCTCATCCGATAGCGACACGCCGATGCGCTCTGCGCCCAGCAATTGCAGCAGCGGGACCTGGTCTTCCAGCTTCGGGCAGGCCGGGTAGCCAAACGAATAGCGGCTGCCGCGATAGGATTGCGCTAACATTTTCTCAAGATCCCGATCGTCCTCGCCAGCGAACCCCAGCTCGGCGCGGATACGCTTATGGGTGTATTCGGCCATCGCCTCCGCCACTTCCACAGATAGGCCGTGTAGATAAAGATAGTCCTGGTAGCGATTATCCTCGAACCACACCCGCGCCGTGTCAGACGCTTTTTGCCCGACGGTCACGACCTGTAGGCCGATCACGTCGCGCTCCGCATCGTCCACATCGCGGAAGAAGTCGGCGATGCACTCCCCGTCATCCTTGGGCTGGCGCGGCAGGGTAAAGCGGCAGCGTTCGGTCGTGCCGTCCTCGTCGAACACGATCAGATCGTTACCTTGCCCGGCGGCCTTCCAGTAGCCGTAGATAGCTTGCGGGCGCAGGATGTCCTCCGCCTCGCAAATGCCCAGCATACGCCGCATGACGGGGCGCAACTCCTGCTTGGCCCAGCCCAGGAAGTCGTCGAGCGACTTGCCCTGTTTACGAAAACCCCACTGGAATTGGTACAGGCTGCGCTCGTTCAGGAACGGGATTACGGCCTTCGTCGGTGCCTCCAGCACGCGCGCACCCCAGAACGGCGGTACCATCGGCGGTATGTCCTGGGTGATGCCGCGCCGCCGGGTCTGAACGGCAGCGACGTCGACAGGGCGGAACGCGCGTTGGTCGGCCTGGCCCAGGGTGCGGGACTGGTTGCGCGACTTGCCGGACCGCTTGGCCTGGATGGCGGCCAGGTAATCGTCGAACCCATTGCCGGTTACTTTGTCCATCAGGCTCAGCCCGTCGAACGCGTCGCGCGCGTAGGCCACGCGCCCGCTGGTGCCATACGCGCGAACGCAGTCATCCTCGACATAATTGCGGGTCAGTGCGGCACCGCCCAGCATGACCGGGATGTCTAGGCCCTGGCGCGCCATCTCCTCCAGGTTTTCGCGCATCACCACGGTCGATTTCACCAACAGCCCGCTCATGCCGATCGCGTGCGCCCGGTGCTCCTTGGCGGCCGCGACCATGTCGGCCAGCGTCACCTTGATCCCAAGATTGACGACCCGGTAGCCGTTATTGGTCAGGATGATGTCGACCAGATTCTTGCCGATATCGTGCACGTCCCCCTTCACGGTCGCCAGCACGATGATGCCCTTCTCCTGGCCAGCCACGCGCTCCATGAACGGCTCCAGATGGGCCACGGCGGCCTTCATCGTTTCGGCCGATTGCAGCACGAACGGCAACTGCATCTTGCCGGCCCCGAACAGCTCGCCCACGACTTTCATGCCGTCCAGCAGAACGGTGTTGATGATCTCCAGCGGCGGCATTTGCGCCATCGCCTCATCCAACTCGTCCGTCAGGCCCTTACGGTCGCCGTCGATGATCCGGTCCTTCAGCCGGCCTTGCACGGTTTCGGCACGCACCTTCTTCACCGCATCCGCCGCCTTCCGATCCGCGAACATGGCCAGCAAAGCCTGCAACGGGTCATAATCCTCACGCCGGCGATCGAACAGCAAGTCCTCCATGACCTGGATTTCCTCGGCGCCAATCAGGTGCAGCGGGCGTATTTTGCTGACATGCACGATGGCGCCCGTCATGCCGGCGCGAACGGCGTGGTCCAGGAACACGCTGTTCAGCACCGCGCGAGCGGCCGGGTTCAGGCCAAAGCTGATGTTGGATAGGCCCAGCATGATCTGCACGTCCGGAAACTCATCGCGAATGAGCTTGATGCCTTCCAGCGTCCACTGGCCGAGCTTGCGATCGGCCTCACTACCGGTCGCGACGGTAAAGGTCAGCGGATCGATCATCAGGTCTGATTGGGGCAGCCCGTGGACGTCACACGCGAAGTGGATCAGGCGGCGGGCGACGGCCAGCTTCTCCTGCGGGGTCTTGGCCATGCCGGTCTCGTCGATCGTCAGCGCAATCACCGCCGCGCCGAATTTCTTGGCCAGAACCAGCCGCTCCCGCGCCGCTTCCTCGCCATCCTCGAAATTGATCGAGTTGATGATCGGCTTGCCGCCATGCAATTTCAGTGCGGCTTCGAGTACAATCGTCTCGGTGCTGTCGATGACCAAGGGCGTGTTCACGCTGCTGGTGAAGCGGGTGATGACCTCGTTCATCTCATACATCTCATCGCGGCCGACGAAGGCAGTGCAGATGTCCAGACTGTTGGAACCCTCGGCAATCTGTTCGCGGCCCATGGTGACGCAGCCATCCCAGTCACCGGTCTCCTGCAATTC
>JAYVTX010000361.1:0-4702 GCA_043788425.1 Rhodospirillales bacterium | reverse complement strand
GACACGCCGGCGCCCTGCTGCACATAGAACGGCACCCGGCCGCGGTCGTTCAGCCCGGGTTCGGCGTAGTCGGGCGGCACCTGGCTATCATAAAATCGGCAGCCGCAGCCCGGGCAGCCCGCCACGCGCAGATTGCGCCCCGGATTATCCGGCAACTGAACGTCGATGGTCAGGACGAACGTTTTTGGCGCCGTGCTGCCGCAGTTTGGGCAGACGAGACCGGCGAGGTCCGCCGGCGAATCTTCCGGCCCGGGCCACATGATCGTGGGCGGAGCAACGGTCGATGGCTGAGCGGTGTCCATGGTTGTCTATGAAACTGTAGCGGCGGTCACGCAAGCCGGGCTGTCTTTGCGCTTGACGCTATTTTAACGTGTGACGCTTAGTGTGCATCGCCCGGTAACCAACACCGGCGAAGTCGGGTAAGGAGAGGTATGCCGGAGGCCGCTAGAAACCACGCCCGCACGATCCACGCCCCTATCACCCTCGCCAATTCCGCCCTCGCCAATTCCGCCCTCGCCAATGCCACCCTCGCCAATGCCACTGGCACTGATCCCACTCGCGCGCCGGCGTTGATCCGTTGGCTGACGGCGTTCGGGCTGTGTCTCACGGTCGGCATCGTTGCCGTGGGTTCGATTGTCCTACTCGGTTTGCGGCAGGATACGTGGCGGCAGGCGTCGGTTGCGTCCGAAAACCTCGCGACCGCGCTGGCGGACAACATCGCCCGTGATCTTGCGACCTACGACCTGTCGTTGCAGGGTGCGCGGGATGCGGTGTCGACCGACGGCATCGGTGATGTCTCGCCTCAGCTACGGCATATCGCCATCTTCGACCGTGCCGCGTCGGCGGAATTCCTGGGTTCGCTGATGGTTGTCGGCCCGGATGGCAAGGTGACAGACTCGTCTACATCGCTGACGCCACCGACGTTCGACTTGAGTGACCGTGACTACGTCCGTGTCCAGCGGGAACGCAATGACGCTGGACTGTTTGTCAGCGCCCCGTACCTCAGCCGCCTTCGCCCTGGCGATCCGAGTTTCTCCATCAGCCGGAGGATCACGCGGCCGGATGGCTCGTTTGGGGGTGCCGTCGTGGGCTCGCTCCGCCTGGCTTATTTCCGGGCGATGTTCGACATGATCGACGTGGGCGTAAACGGGCGCATCGTGGTGATGAACCGCGACGGGCAGGTCATTGCCCGCCATCCACCGGCCGGCCTGGTCCCGATCGGGCATGATGGGGCGATGGCGCCCGTGATGGACCGCATCGGCAGCGCCGAGAGCGGGCAGTTCACCATCCCCTACGGCATTGACGGGGTCGAGCGGCTCGTGTCGTTCCGGCAGATTGGTCCGACGCCGCTGGTGCTTATTTTTGGGACATCACTTGCCGACATCTATGCCCCGTGGTGGCGCAAGGCGCTGGCGCTGGGGTCGATGCTGGGGCTGCTCGCCCTGGGGAACCTTGGCCTATGCGTGTTATTTCGCCGCGAGATGATGCGTCGGCTTGCGGCGGAGGCGGCACTGACGGTCGCGGCGCAAGAACTATCGGTCATCGCTTCGACGGATGCGCTGACGGGCGTCGCAAATCGCCGGGCGTTCGATGCTGCCCTGGATCGCGCCATGCGGTCTGCGAGCCGGATGCGAGGGCCGCTGGCCATGCTCATGCTCGATGCGGACTGCTTCAAGCTGTTCAACGACACCTTCGGTCATCCGGCCGGCGACGAGGTTTTGCAAAACATCGCGGCCAGTATCGAGCTGAGTATCCGCCGGCCCAACGACTTCGTGGCCCGCTATGGCGGGGAGGAGTTCGCCGCGCTGCTGCCCGAAACGGAGACCGACGGCGCGATGGTTATCGCCGAGCGTATTCGGGAAGGGGTGGCCGCGCTCCGCATCGCCAATCCTGGCAGCCCGACCGGCATGCTGAGCGTGAGCGTTGGTGTGGCCGTGCTATATCCGCAGGTGGGCCAGGCGCATGAGGTGCTGGTCGCCCAAGCCGATGCGGCACTGTTCAACGCCAAGCGGGCCGGACGTAACCGAGTTGTGCTCCATGCAATGACCGCGGATGAGTTGGGCCCGCTGAGCCCGTTACCCGACTACGCCCCCCACGGCATCCGGCGCCCGCCGGCCCATGGCGGCGTCTGACCGCGCCCGGCGGATCGCTTGCAACACCGGCCTTTCGACCGCGTGCCATGACACCCAGGCGCAGGCCAAAACGATCGGTAGGCTAATCGCGATGTTAAGCGCCCAGTGTGCGACACCCCAGGACGAGACAAGCTGCTGAACCGGGAACGCCCATAGATAGATCCCGTACGAGTAATCGGCTCCATCCGCGGCTCCAACACTGCCCGCGCCTTTCACCCGCCAGGGCCGGCTCGTCGCGGCGGCGATCACGAGATACGCACCTGTCGTGGCGCAGGCCAGCCGAAAGCCACCCGTCATCGCCGTTACACCCAGCATCGCCGCGCAGAGCATCAGCGCCCAAAACCGAACCGGGGGCCGCCAGAGCGCCAACACCATGCCGCCGACAAAGCCGGTGCCGAATTCGACTGCCGAACCGCCAAGCCAATATTTGGCGGCAACGACACCACAGATTAACAGCGCGAGCACTACCCAGCGCCGCAGCAATCCGGCCAGACCCAGGGCTACGACCAAAACGTAGCACGCGGCCTCGAAATGCAACGTCCAGAGCGAGCCGTTGACGGCCGGCGGAGTGCTGGCGGTGAATACGCCCGGTAGCAACCCGGTAAAGTCCAGCAACGACAAATTGAGCCAGATAAAACGGGCGGTCAGGGGATCGGTCAGATACGCGGTGGCCGGTAGGGACGTGAGAAACAGACCCGCCGCCGTGCATCCCACCAACGACAGCGCCAGACCCGGCAGCAGCCGCCCGAGCCGGGCCCGGGCGAACAAAAACGGGGAGGGATTACGCTGCCAGCTTTCGGTAATCAGATAGCCGCTGAGGATGAAGAAGACGAACACGGCCATGTGGCCGATGGTCATCTGCTGTCGCGTGGCCCGCATGCCGAGCTCCCCGACCTCAGTGCCATAGGTCAACGGGACGCTGTGCGATGCAAGCACGGCGAGCGCGGCGGCGTGACGAAGCACGCCGAAGTTGTTTTGATGCATAGCGCACCAGACATCACTGCACGCATAACGTGCAACCGTTACCTAAAACGGGAGAAGGACGTCCAGCAATTGCTGGCCATACCGCGGCCGCTGCACGTCCGTGATCTGGCCGCGCCCGCCATAGCTGATCCGTGCTTCTGCTAGCCGGTCATGGCGGACGGTGTTGTCGCTCGCGATATCCTGCGGCCGGATCACGCCGCTGACCTGCAGTTCGCGCAGCTCGGAGTTCACGCGCACCTCCTGCCGGGCCGCGACGGCCAGGTTACCGTTGGGCAAAAGCTGCGTGATGATGCCGGCCAGGCGTAGTGTCACGCTCTCGTTACGCTTGATGCTGGCCGCGCCGATGCTGGTGTTGCTGCTGTTGGTGGAGATCAGCTTGGCCGGGTCCACGGTTTTGGGCAGGTTGCGCTGCAGGTTATTTTCGAGCCCGAGGAAGTTCGGGATGCCCATGTTTTCGGCGCCTGACCGGGTCTGATCGGACTGGTTTGACAGGTCGGCATTGTCTGTGATGTTCACCAGCACGGTCACGATATCGCCGACAGCGGCCGCGCGCTGGTCCTTGAAAAAGGCTCGGCTACCGGCGCGCCACAGGCTGTTCGCCTCGGCTGGCGCAAACTGCCCGCGCGGCATCGGCATCGTGAGCGGCCGGTAGCCGGTTTCGGCCGTCGGATCGCCCGACGGCGTCATCTCCGGCGGACGACCAATCTCGGCCAGGCGACCGAGCGTGCCGCATCCGCCCAGCAGCAGGCATAACGCCAGCGCGCACCTCATCGCGCCACGACCTGCTTGGCCGTCAGCATCGGAGCCGTTCCAGGCAGCACGCGCGCCCGACCGGGGCCCGTCACCTCGGCCTGCACCATCATGTGCGAGATCGGGTTCAGCACCGCCACGGTGTCGCCGACGCCGGCCGGCTCCATCGCGAGCCCCTGTGCCGTCAGCTGCAGGCCGGGGCTGTCGAGCACCATTTGTACGTTCGTCCCTTTTTCGATCACGATCGGCCGGCCCAGATCGGCCAGCTGGATGGCCTGGCCCGCACTCAGCCCATGGCGGGCGGCCAGCCCCGTGGCCTGGGCGGGCCGGCGCACCACATCGCCTCGCGCCTGACCGGTACGCAGAGTGGCCCACACCAGGTCACCCGGCGTCACGACCTCACCGGGCGCCAGCCGCCGCCGCAGCACGGGGAGCTCCACGGTCTCGACGACGCGGCCCGACACACGCACGGTGGCTGGCGGCACCCCGTCGGCGCCGATGGACAGCACGGCGGTGAAGCGGCCGGTGCCGGCATCGCTTTCGAGCTGCTGGACTGCGACCGAAAGCGGACCCAGCGGCACGAGGGCGGCCGTGATGGCCGGCAGCTCCAGCTCCGTGCCGGTCAAACCAGCCCCGGCCAACGCCGTGCGCAGAACGGGCAGCACGTCGTCGCGCGACAGGTTGCGCCCCGCCCGGTCCAGGATCGCCCGTTCGCCCGCCGAGCCGGGCCGCCAGTCGACGCCGAATTGCCGGGCGATGGCGGCCAGCTGCGCCTGTTCGACCACCAGCCGTCCGCCGGGCGCAGGCGACGGGCCGATCGCGCGGTCCGCCACGAC
>JAYVTX010000360.1:0-3941 GCA_043788425.1 Rhodospirillales bacterium | reverse complement strand
GCCGGCACGGATCGTCTTTAAAAGCCAAGGCGAATTACGGCTGCTGGCACAAAGTCCGCTTCGCTACCGGCAGATCGACCCGGCCGAAATGTCGCCGGGCGAGTTCGTATTTCGCGTGCTTCCACTCGACGCCGGGTAAGCAATACCTGCTTCTGCAAAAGTATGGACTGCTCACGTATCTCAATAAGCTGGGTGCCCTAACGCTGATGGTAATTGCCCAGCACGGCATCATCGGCACTGGGCGCACGTCGGTCGATATCAGCTATCTGTCAGATACTATCATCCTCGTCCGGTACCTCGACCTGGAGGGGGCGGTGCCGTTGGGCGTGCCGCTACTGCGTAAACCCTATCTGATAGGGGATTTGCAGACCGCGATCGCGCGCACCACGGCTAGCGTCTGATCAGCTGTCGTAGGATACCAGTGCATCGAACGGCAGTCCGATCCGCTGCCGCCCGTCCAGGAACGTTAGTTCGATAAGGGCCACGGCCGCTGGAACAACGGCCCCTGCCTGCCGCAACAGGGCGATGCTGGCCGCCATGGTTCCACCTGTGGCCAGCAAGTCGTCTACCAGAACCACGCGCTGACCGGGTGTGACCGCATCGGCCTGCACTTCGATTCGGTCGGTGCCGTATTCCAGCGCATAATCCAGTCCCATGACGGCGCCGGGCAGCTTGCCGCGCTTGCGGATCATCACGAAGCCGCAGCCCAACTTTAGTGCCAGCGGTGCAGCGAGCAGAAAGCCCCTGCTCTCAATCCCGGCCAGCATATCGGGCTGATGCTGCCGGACCAGCGCCGCCATTCGTCCCATAGCCACCTGCCACGCATCGGCATGCCGAAGCAGGGTGCTGATGTCGTAAAACAGAATGCCAGGTTTCGGGAAATCGGGGATCGCGCGGATGTGGTCTTTGAGGTTCATGGATGTTCCATACGCACCGGCTCTGCCGCTCGCAACCGGACGCCGGGTGGGGTATGCAGGCGCATGTCACGCCCCACCATTGCGACCATTGCCGGTATCTCGTTCGTTATCGCCTACATGGCTGCGGCCATAACGGTTCCGGACGTGATCGGCCGTATGCATTGGACGCTGGAGGCGGCGTATTGGCTGATTGCCGGTGTTGTCTGGGTATTCCCGATCCGGTGGCTCATGCTGTGGTCCGTGCATAAGCGGTAGTGTTCCGGGGCGGCTCAAGCCCCGGCTGCGATCACCCAACTACCGCCAGGTAGGCGTATAAACCAGGGGAATTTCATCCCCTGTCTTACCGTTATCCCACGCCGTTGCCGCGGAACCACGCCAGCATCCGGGTCCAGCCGGCGGCGGCCGCGTCCGGGCGATAGCTCGGCCGATAATCGGCGTGGAAGCCGTGTGGTGCCTCTGGAAAGACCTCGATCTCCACAGTCTTGCCAGCGGCCCGCGCCTTCGCTGCCGCGGCCTGTACCGCTTCGACCGGGATGCCGGGGTCCTTGCCGCCGTACAAGCCGAGTAGCGGCGCGTGCAGTCTATCCGCCACGTCGGTTGCGGTTTTGGGTTGTATGTCCGACGGCGCGCCACCGACTGGCCCATACCAGGCAACCGCTGCCTTTATGGCCGGGTTATGGGCGTCATACAGCCAAGTGTTGCGCCCGCCGCGGCAGAAGCCTGTCACCGCCAATCGCGACAAGTCGCCGCCATCGGTCGCCGCCCAACCCGCCGTCTCATCCAGGTCCTTCAGCACCCGTTCATCCGGCGCCTTGCTGATCACATCGCGAATGATAACCGCGGCGTCGGTCATGGTGCTGAGGTCGGCGATCCGTGCGTAAAGCTCTGGTGCCACCGCCAGATAGCCCTCTTTAGCCAATCGCCGGCATACGTCCTGGATGTGGGCATGGACGCCGAAAATCTCCTCGATCACCAGCACGACTGGGAACGGGCCTTTACCGTGCGGCTTTGCCCGGTAGGCGGGTATGTCACCCTGGCTGGTCGGTATCGTCACCGTGCCGGCCACTAAGCCTGCGGTCGGCGTCGTGATCGCTTGCGCCTCCACCCGGGTCGTGGCCAGCGTCAATCCGCTGATCAGGCTTGTCATGATCACCCCCCGGCGGGCAATCGGATAGTCCTTCAGTCCAACAAGCTCCTCGATCATGCCATCGCCTTCTGCAAATTGCGGTCGATCGTATCCAGGAATACCTGGGTATTTTGCCAGGGCTGTTTCGGCCCAACCAGCGCGGCCAAGTCCTTGGTCATGGCCCCACTCTCCACAGTCTCCACGCACACACGCTCCAGCGCCAACGCGAACTGGGTGACGTCCGGCGTTTGATCGAACTGCCCGCGATATTGCAGCCCGCGGGTCCAGGCGAAGATCGAGGCGATCGGGTTCGTGCTCGTCTCCCGCCCCTTTTGGTGTTCGCGATAGTGCCGGGTGACGGTGCCGTGCGCGGCCTCACTCTCGACCGTGTTGCCGTCGGGCGACATCAGCACGCTCGTCATCAGGCCAAGGCTGCCGAAGCCCTGCGCCACGATGTCACTCTCCACATCGCCGTCGTAGTTCTTGCATGCCCATAGATACCCGCCCGACCATTTCAGCGCGCTGGCGACCATGTCGTCGATCAGCCGATGCTCGTACGTCAGCCCCAGCGACTTGAATCGTTCTGCAAACTCGGCATCGAATACTTCCTGGAACACGTCCTTGAACATACCGTCATACGTTTTCAGGATGGTGTTCTTGGTCGATAGGTAGACCGGGTATTTTCGTATCAGCCCGTAATTCAGGCTGGCGCGTGCGAACCCCTCGATTGAGGCGCGGGTGTTGTGCATGCCCATCGCCACGCCGGCCCCCTTGAACTCATGGACGCTCAACGTTTGCACCGGTCCCCCGCCCGCGGGTGTGTAGGACAGGCTGACGGTACCGGCGCCGGGGATCTTCATCTCGGTCGCGCGATAGATGTCGCCATAGGCGTGACGCCCGATCACGATCGGCTGGGTCCAGGTCGGCACCAGGCGGGGTACATTGCTGCAGATAATCGGCTCGCGAAAGATCGTGCCGTCGAGGATATTGCGGATCGTGCCATTTGGGCTCCGCCACATCTTCTTCAGGCCGAACTCGGTCACCCGCGCCTCATCGGGTGTGATCGTCGCGCATTTTACGCCCACGCCGTATTGCTTGATGGCGTACGACGCGTCGATCGTGACCTGGTCGTCGGTTTGGTCGCGGTATTCGATGCTCAGATCGTAGTATTTCAGATCTATGTCGAGGTACGGCAGGATCAGCTTGTCTTTGATGAACCCCCAGATGATCCGTGTCATCTCATCTCCATCGAGCTCGACGACGGGCGTTTTCACCTTAATTTTGGCCATGAAGTCCCCGTTGTTTGGGTCCATACGGATAGCGGCCGGACCATCGCACCGGGGCGGTCCGGCGGCAACCGAAAGGACAGCAATGCGGGTGTATTTGGCTGGGCCAGACGTGTTCTTTCCCGCGCCGATCGTGTGGGCGGCCCGGCGTGCAGCCATTTGTGCCGGGCATGGGCTGATCGCCGTATCCCCGTTCGACCCGATGGTCGAGCCGCCGGCATGGGCCACGCTTACGCCCGCCGACCGAACCGCTCGGCGGAATGAGGCCCATATCCGAAGCGTTGATGCCGTAATTGCCAACCTAACCCCGTTCCGCGGACCCAGCGCCGACGTGGGTACGGTGTACGAGGTTGGGTTCGCCCGTGGCCTGGGCCTTCCAGTGTATGGCTACACAACAACCACCGCCCTGCTATCGGACCGCACCGGCCCCGGCACCCATGACACGGATGGGCTAGAGATTGAGCGATTCGGCCTGCTTGAGAACCTTATGATCGATCAGGCCGTGCGGGAGGCGGGCGTGCTGATCGCGCTTGACCGGCCGGGCTGGAACGACCTCGATGCGTTTACGGCGTGTGTGGCGGCGGTGGCGGGTTGATCCAGCCCAGCGCCTGG
>JAYVTX010000359.1:0-8694 GCA_043788425.1 Rhodospirillales bacterium | reverse complement strand
CGTGATCCGCGAAGCCCTGCCGACCTTCACGCCGCAGGACTGCGCCAACTACTTCGCCGCTGCCGGATATGAGCCAGATTGATCGGATTGCGCTCTAGCAGCGCATTGCTGACGATTGTTGCAGTCGTGAAAGGGAATGGCCGTCCCGAGGCCCGTGCGTCGGCATAGACAATCAGAACTTCCACCAACAACGCCGCTACATAGGTTGGGTATATCCGCGGCAGCCGGGCAATAACGAAGCTGGCTCGACTATCTTTTCTAACGAAAACGGGATCACCAGCCCGCTGATCAAAAAAAACACCCCGACCTCAAGTAGGCCCAAATTAACCCAAGGATAGACCACGAGGCCGACGATGCCCGGCACTGTATCGGTCTGCGTTGGTGTAGCCGTAACCAACGAAACTACATCCGGCATCAACCAGACCACGCCGACAAGGGGGCTGCACGCGACCATTAGCGCCGCGACGCCACGTAGCTGGTTTGCGAAGCGAACGCGTTCCATTGACTGTTTCGATGCCAGAGGGCGGTTCGTCCCCCAAGAGGCGTAGCCATCGGACGGCCTGAGCAACTGGGACGGTTCATCACCGATCGTCCCACGCCCGCAAGATCGCGCGCCCGATCATAGCCGCACAGCCGGGTACCACGGCGTTACCCAGCGCTGTTATGCGCAGACGGCGATGGCGGGCATCCCGGTCCAGCCCGGAGGAAAACCCATCGCCCACTCGGCATACGCCGGGTGCAGGCGGCCACCCACTACGTCGTTCAGTTGGCAGGACCGGCGCCGGTGCCCTTGTGCCACCGACCCAGTCTTACAGTCCCGGGCAACCAGCGTCGGCAAAAACGGCCTGGGCCACCACCCACACCCGTGCACGGCGATGGGGCGCGCCGGCATGGGCAGCACCCACCACGAATGGCCAGCCGGCGTAACCGATCGCAGCCAGGTCGGCCATCACCCGGTCCGCGCCCCGGCCTCGCAGGCCAGGGACGTTTCCAGCCACCACCCAGCGCGGCCGGCACTCGGCGACCAATCGTGCCATGTGGGTCCATAGGCCCGAGCGTTCGCCATCGATCCCGCCGCCCCGCCCAGCAAGGCTGATGTCCTGGCAGGGGAAGCCGCCACAGACGATGTCCGGCCGGAACACGCCGTCGATGCGGAGTCGCGCGGCGGTAAGGGTGCGGATATCATCCTAAACGGGCACGCCCGGCCAGTGACGATGGAGGATGGTGCGTGCGAAAGGCTCAGCTTCGCAAAACGCGGTCGTTTGCGCGCCGGCCCCGTGCAGGCCCAGTGCAGGCCCATGCTGAAGCCGCCGATCCCACTAAACAGATCAAGAACGGTTGCCTTTCTGCCTTGCATAAAGCGCCGATATTATTCCTAGCAATTTGACGCAAGCTGAAAGTTCGTGTTTGAAAATGCAATAGTGACGTTTTTTCTCGACACGAAACCTACACAATCGCAGAGTTGTTGACACAAAGGGGTGAGAACGTAATGAATATGGATGCAACGAGGCCGATGCAGCCGTTTTCGCCGCAGATCGGAGCCGCCGTGGTTTCAGCGTTGGCGATCCTTACTTGGCTCGGTGTCGCGGGCTTGGCCCGTCTGTTTATCGGCTAACACCTGCCGGCAGACCTGTGCTCACGAAGGCGTCCCACAAGGTCGCTCAGCTCAGGCCGCCTGCAACGCCCACCGCCTGCAGTGCTCAAGATATGCTGACTCATGCACCGCCACCAAGTCCACAACGCTGGTCCAAAGCCATGACGGTGCATCCAGTGCCCCGACCCGGCCACGTTGTAGTTCGGTCAACCAGGCCGCGCGCTGATCATCCGTCATCTGCCGCGCATGTGCCCGGCCCACGACATGCGCCAGGAACTCTGCAACGCCCATCGCCTCATCCTGGGACAGATGTTCGATCTCGAGCTTCAAGTCTTGCGGCAGTAACTCGCGGACAAACACCGGCTTATCCAGGACGCGGGCCGCCAGCATGCGGCTACCGAGGAACGGCGAAAGGTGCTGTGCGCCGGTCACGACGCGTTCGGCTTGATCTGTGGGCATTTCCGCCCCCGCGCTACGCGGCGCCGCGGCAGCCACGGCTTCCTTTACATCGATCAAGCAGTGTCGCTCCGCCTTACCCGTACCGACGGCGACCAGAACCGCCAGCCGCAACAGCCCGAGCGAGCTACACCCCTTACGCCAATACGCCGCGTCGAGCACCCGAACCGGCGCGCCGGTCTTACGGGACCGCAATACGGAGGCGAGTGCGGCGACATCTTCCCGTTCAAACAGTCCGCCGACGGCATGACGTTCTGACGGCGTGAGAGGCCAGAACCGCTTTCCGAGGGGGATTGCCGGCCTGGTGCCCTCTATCCGCTCATCGGCCAAATGCTTCCACGAACGCCCGGCCGCCACACGCATGACTTGGCGGACCGTTTTGGGCATATCCCGCGCGGCGTCCAGCGTTTCACCCTGCGCCTCAGGCGCAAATGCCGTTTCGTAGCCCTGCACCATCCGTTCCAGCATATGCGCGGTCGTAACGCCGGGCAGGTCCGATCCGCGCGCGGCCATGGCCAGCGAAAGCCCTAGGCGGATCAGGTCATGGGCCGGGTTACTGATCGTCGTCTGGTCCAGGTCGCGGATCTGGATTGCGAGCGCGCCATCGGTGCTCGCGACCGGACCGAGGTTGCCCACGTGACAATCGCCGCAAATCCAGATCGCCGGCCCCTCCGGCAAGGCACGGCGGGTACTGCCGCCAAGCCATTCATAGAATTGGACCGTGCTGCCGCGCACATAGGCATGGGCAGATGCTGCCATTTTCAGTCGTCGTTCGGTGTCCAGGGCACGGCTGCGACCATCGGGCAGAACAGTCGGCATAGGCTCCATCGGCGACGTCTTTCTGAAACAGGACGAGGCCTGATGCCGTTGGTGGAGGGGGCTGGATTCGAACCAGCGTAGGCGTACACCAGCGGATTTACAGTCCGCCCCCTTTAGCCACTCGGGCACCCCTCCGGATGGGAACCGGAGGTATCGCCCAGCCCCGCTAGCGTCAAGTGTGGAGCAGCAGCTTCCTCACGCGCAAGAACGTTACACTAAGATGACAGAATTGCGAAGGTTCGACGGATCATGCGGTTCGATGCTCTGTAAATCGTAAATCGGGCGCTTCGGGAGGGGGATTTGCGGCAGTGTGGTTCCTGGCGGCGCTGGCCGTGACTGCGGCGGGGCCGGCCCCGGACCCGGCCGTTTATCGCTGTGCCGTTTACACGACCGGCACCGACCAGCGGGACCGCCCGGCCGCGTTCCAGCGCTGCGTGCGGGATGTGATCGCGAAACTGGGGGCCGATCCGGCATTGCTAGACGCCCCGCTTCTGCCCGCCGGTCGGGCCGCGACCATGATCGACAGCTTTGCTTATCTGGACCGCATGACGGATCAACCGACCCATGACGAGCAGGGGACGCGCGACCGGCCCTTCATCCTGGTGGCACTCGTCCGGCCCGACGCCGCGGCGGACATGCTGGCGGCGATGGGCCACCCGGCCTGGACCACGCCGCGCCCCATTTTATCGGTCGAGGCGACGGTCCAGCGCGGGCCCGATCAGTTCCGCGTAACGGACGATGGCGACCGCGGCGAACGCCAGCGTCAGGCAGCCCTGGCCGCCGGGGAGCGCTCTGCCATCCGCATTGTCCTACCACCCCAGGGTAGCCCCGCCCTGCTCGGATCGTTGGCTGGCGCGCTGATATGGAGTGAGGCGGATTTCGGCTGGAATGCCGATTGGACATGCGGCACCCGGTCGTGGTCGATCCGTAGCGTATCGTTTGACGAGGCGTTTCGCGCCGCGGTGGGCGGTGCGGTGGCGGCGCTGGCTAATTCGCCGAGCACGCCCCATTGATCCGGGCAACGCTGGCCATGACGCCGCCTGAGAACTCAATGCCGAACGCCATTGGAAGCCCACTCTGGTCTAGGCCGTCTGCCACCCAGGCGTTGCAGGTATATGCTAGCGAATAGCCGTGCGTGGCGGCATAGAACTTCGTATCCGCGTCGGGCGGGGCGGCGGCGATGACGGGCGTGCCGTCGGGTGCGCGGACGATGGCCGCCAACAGAAACGCCTGCAATGCGCGGAGGCTCTCGGCCGTCAGTGGCAACCGGGTCAGCGGCGAACTGGTGGACCGCGCGGGTGCGACATGGAGTGTGACGACCCGCACCGCCGCCGGGCCCGGCACGGTACCCCCGACGAAATCGGTAAGGCCCGGGTTGGGCAAAACGAAGAAGTCCAACTTGCCAAATCCGAACGACAGCGCCGTGGTACCCGGTGTACGGAACGGGGCTAGCGGGCCAGTCAGTCCGGCGGCGGGCACGATGATTTCGGTATGCCAGCCATAATTTGCGACCCAGGCGACCAATGCCGGTTCGGGCGCGATGCAGGGTGTTGGCGTCGGCACCGCGCAGCCGGCCAGCAACGCGGCCGCGACCAGGGTTAGGCCGGGGTGTAGCGCCAAACGCTCGCCGGGGGGATGTTCATGGAAGTCCACGCCTCACGCTTTGTCCGCAGGCCACATCTGCCCGTGGGTGGTGGGGACGTAACACAATAGCGGTAGTGCAAAAACCCGCTTCCAGGTGCGACGGTTAGCATGGCGTCGATAAACCGGCGCTGTTCGGCCAGCGGCAGCAGCACGGGCGGGATGCCGCAGATGACGGTGCCGATCTGGCCATGGCGGGCGGCGGGATCAGCGATGGCAGGGCGCGGGCGTCACCCTCGATCACCTCGACCCCTGGAAGCATCTGGCGCAGGTGCGTGGCCATGGACGGCACGATCTCAACCACCGTCACCCGTTCGGGCGGCAGACCACCCTCAAGCAATGCGCGGGAGACGACGCCCGTGCCGGCACCCAACTCGATCACCCCCTCATCGCCCGTGCGCCGGATCTGCTGCACCACGCGCCGGTACAGCGCCGGGGAGGACGGAACGATCGACCCCATCTGCAACGGATTAGCCAGCCAGCGCTTCATACATAGCGCTACCCCGGCCGTGTCTGGTTTGGCCGTGTCCGGTCGGGCCGTGAACGACGTCGAGAGAGGCGCCGACATGCTGCTGTCACCATAGGTTCTTGGTCGGGCGGACAACGGCATAGCGGACCCGGCCTGGCCTGCCGAGGCCGCGGTGAACGAAGGTTTAGGTCAACGGAGGAAGGGGTTGCCCCGACGCTCGGCCCCGATCGTCGTGCTAGGGCCATGGCCGCACAGCACGGCCGTCGGGTCGGCCAGCGGCAGCAGCACGTGGTGGATGCCAGCCAGCAACGCCACGCCGTTGCCATAGGGAAAGTCCGTCCGCCCGACGGAGCCCTGGAACAGCACGTCGCCCACGATCGCCAGCTGGTCCGCGGTCGCCAGCATAACGACGTGCCCCGGCGTGTGACCCGGCACGGCACGGACCGTAAACACGTGCGACCCAACGGTCAGCGCGTCGCCATCGGTCAGCCAGCGATCCGGCGTAACGGCACGCGCATCCGGGATGCCGAACTGCCTGCCCGCGGCGGGTAGCGCGTCCAGCAGGAAGGCGTCGGGCTCGGCCGGGCCCCAGACCGGTACGCGCAGGGCGTCCCGCAACGCCGCAGCACCACCCGCGTGGTCGATGTGGCCGTGGGTGAGCCAGATGTGGGTAATGTGCAGTTTAAGGGACGTAATGGCGTCCCGGATGCGGTAACCATCGCCGCCGGGATCGATGACGACGCCCTCCATCGTGGCACTGTCCCATAGCAGGGTGCAGTTTTGCTGGATGGGGGTGACCGATACGACGGCATGCTGCAGCGCGCTCATGACCGGCAGGCTTCGCCGGTTCGGGGCGGGTCGTCAACCGGGGTTAGGACGGGCCGGAACGGTCCAAGGTCGTTCATGTCGGCCAGGTAACGCGCGCGAAGCACGGCCGGGTCATACAGGCGCATGGCTGCGGCGAGGGCACGGATAGCCTGCTCGGCATAGAGGCGGCCGGGTCGTCCCATAAACGGCAGACCGCGTCGAACCAGGGTTGGACCTCGACCGCGTCCGGGACCCGGCCAAACGGCACGTCGAACCCGTCGGCAAGGATGATCCCGGGCCGTTGCCCCAAGGTCTAGATCAGCGCGGCGCGAAATGGCTCGGTACCGTCCAGATCGGGCGTCATGACGTTATCATGCAGCGTCTCGATCGCAGTGATCGTCACACCGTGCCGCGCATAAGTGACGGCGCCGCGCGGACCGGCTGCCCGCCGCACACCCGCAATACCGTTGTGGTATGCGCGCAGATCCCTGCCCGGTGACGGCTCGAACCGGCCGGTTTCGACCGTACGGCACGGGTGGGTGGCGTCACCGAGCCAGCCGACAAGGATCGCAAAATCAAACACGTCACCGTTGCCCGGTTCGGCATAAACGGCATCTGCTACAAACAGCACGTCCGGCTTTGTGGACCGCATGCCGGCCAGTCAGACGCCGGCCTGTATCCTACGGCCCGGGCCGTAGGATACCTAACGACGGTCGCGGCGGCGCAGACCGAGAAGCCCCAGCAGCCCGGTGCCAACCAGCGCCATCGTGGCCGGCTCCGGCACGGCCGTCGCACTGGCCGTCACGGGGATCGGCGGGTCGATCAAAATTTGGCTCTCACCGTCGGAGACAACGAATGTCGCGTTTGTTGTAGTAGCCGAGCCGATATTTGCTTGAAATCTCAGGGTCATACCCCCGTTGAGCGGGTTGGTCGTTGTGGACAGCTCGACGTACGCGGTGGGGATGGCGCCGGTCTTGATTGCCGTTCCGAAATACCGTGGCGTGACTACCTCGGTTGCCGTCCAGCCGAATGGCAAGCCGTTTCCTGTTCCGCCCGGTACCGTACCGACGTTAAAAATTAGGTCACCGGCGTTAAACTCAGGGATTTCGATCCGGTTGATTGCAATTCCCCCAGTCAAATTATACCCCAGGATTGTGCCTGAACCTAACGTGTAATTTGAATTCGTGATGGTCGGTGCCCCGGCACTGAATACGAAAGCATGTGCGGGCATTGCCGCCAATGGCAGAAGTACGGCGGCCAAAGCTGCCGTCGCCGTATGGCTACGAAGTCGGCCGAGCGCAGATTGCACGGAACCGACAGCGCGAGTACGTGTTTCACCCATAGTTTTGCTCCAGACGTTGAGGTTAGGTAGCGGAGGATGCTGCGCCAAGTAAATCAGCCGGGCTGATTCGTTCCCCTACTTTGGATAATTTCGCGCCTGTGTCACTAATGTGCCACCCGATTGCCGTTCAGGGCACGACTGCCACGACGGAGGAGACGGCTTTGCACCTACGCGCCACCAGCATTGCTGCATTCCGGGGGGAGCGCTTGGTGTTGCGCGACGTCTCGTTGACCGTCGAAGCTGGTGCCGCATTGCTGCTGACGGGACCGAACGGGGCCGGGAAAAGTACGCTGCTGCGTATCCTGGCCGGGTTGCGGCGGCCGGATGCGGGTACGGTCGAGTGGCCGGGGGCCGTCGCGTACCTCGGCCATCTGGATGCCATCAAGCCAGGACTGACCGCGGCGGAGAACCTGGCCTTTGCCGCCGCGCAAGGCGGGTCGGTGCCCGGTGCGCTGGCCGCCATGGATCTGTGCACGCTGTCCGATACGCCGGCGCGCCTGCTATCGGCCGGGCAAAAGCGGCGGCTGGCGCTGGCACGGCTTATGCTGACGCCGGCGCCGGTTTGGTTGCTGGACGAACCGACGTTGGGGCTGGATGCGGCATCCGTCGGGCGGCTGGGCGTTGCCCTGGCAGCCCATCGTAGCGGCGGCGGCATGGTCGTTGCGGCCACGCACCTGCCACTCCCGTTGCCCGGCGCGGATACCCTGGCCCTGTGATGGCTCTTTTAGTCCGTGAGCTGCGGCTCGGTCTGCGTCATGGCGCAGATACGCTGGCGGCTGTGCTGTTCTTCGTGCTGGCTGGCGCATTGTTTCCCCTGGCGATCGGCCCAGCACCCGAGACGCTGGGACGGATCGCGCCGGGCATCGTATGGGTGTGCGCGTTGCTGGCTGCGCTATTGCCGCTCGACCGGCTATTCGGGGCCGATTACGACGATGGTTCGCTGGACCAGTTGCTAATGAGTGGCCTGCACCCGTCCGCGATCGGGTTGACGAAGGCCGCCGCGCATTGGCTCGCCACCGGGGTACCGTTGCTGCTGGCGGCCGGCCCGCTGGCACTGATGCTGCGCCTGCCGGAGGGGGCGTTGCCCACGCTGCTGCTGGGGCTGCTGCCGGGTACGATGGCGCTATCGCTGCTGGGCACCATGGGTGCGGCGATCGTGCTGGGTGCGCGGCGGGGGGCGGTGCTGCTGCCATTACTGGTGCTGCCCCTAGCCATGCCCGTGCTGATCTTTGGTGCCGGCGCAGTGGAGTCTGTGGCATCCGGCCTGCCTGCCCGGCCGCATCTGCTGCTATTGGCCGCAGTGCTGGCCGCCGCCGCGCCGCTTTGCCCGCTTGCCACCGGGGCCGCGTTGCGCTCGGCTGCCGAATGACCGCCGCCGCACCCGTGTTCCGCGAGCCTGCGCCCCGGGGCCTATGTACCGATTGCGGCGTGTCGCGGCTGGCCGATGCCCGCGCCTGCGCCACCGCGTGCCAGTTTATCCAACCGGACTACCCGGCGTCCGAAACCCGCGTGCATGGCCGGCCCCGCGACCCGGCCCGTGCCGACGAACTGCATTTCGGGCCATTT
>JAYVTX010000358.1:0-2525 GCA_043788425.1 Rhodospirillales bacterium | reverse complement strand
CGGCGCCGGCATCGCGAGTTGTTTGCCCGGAAACCAGATATTGTAATACAGGCCGTCGCCGACTTTTACACCGGCGGGCGCGTCGCGGTACCCGTTCAGAAGCGCACGGACATAGTCCGAACCACCCTCACGAGCCTTGACGATCACAGACTGATCGGGCGGCAGAGCACCGCCATTCGCTGCCCGGGCAGCTTTTTCGTTCGCGTAGGGCGCCTTCAAGTGATCGGACGGCAGCCCTGCCCGCTCGAACGGCTTTCCCTCGTCATCGAGGCCGCCTGGCACCTGATTTGACGCGGCGACGGCCTTAACCTCCTCGGCGTTGAGACCGATCTCCTGCAGGTTGCGGTAGTAGATTTCTTTCATACCATGGCAGTTAGCGCAGACTTCCGAATAGACCTGGTAGCCACGCTGTAGCTGGGCACGATCATAGGTCCCAAACAGGCCGTTGAATGTAAACGGGAAGTGCGGCAGCGGCTCCTCGCTATGCTGGGCCAGGGCCGGCGCAGCCGTGCCAGCCAGCACAAGGCCGGCCAGCAGGAAAGCGATACGCATCACGGCTTCTCCATCGTCTTGGCCATCGCACCCTGCGGCAGTGGGCCACCGCCACCACCCATCGGCATGCTACGCGGCACCACCGGACGGGAAATACTCTCTGGCAACGGCAACGGCCGCTCCAGCACGCCCAGCACTGGAAGAATAACCAGGAAGTGCAGGAAGTAATACGCTGTAGCGACCCGGCCAATGACGACCCAGATGCCCTCGGCCGGCATCTGTCCCGCATAACCCAGCAGGAAGAAACTCGCGACAAATACCCAAATCAGCTTCTTGTAGTACGGACGGAAGCGCGTGCTACGGACTGGTGACGTGTCCAACCACGGCAGAACAAACAACACGGCGATGGAGCTGAACATAAGGATCACACCGCCCAGCTTGTTCGGCACCGACCGTAGGATCGCGTAATACGGTAGGAAGTACCACTCAGGCACGATGTGCGCTGGCGTAACCATCGGGTTGGCCGGAATGTAGTTGTCCGCATGGTTCAGAAAGTTCGGCGCAAAGAACACCAGCGCCGCAAAGATCACGAGATACACGCAGATACCTACGCTGTCCTTGGCCGTATAATATGGGTGGAAGGGCAACGTGTCCTGTGGCGACTTCACATCGATGCCGAGCGGGTTGTTCGACCCGGTGATGTGCAGGGCCACGATGTGCAGGAACACAACGCCCGTGATCATAAAGGGCATTAGGTAATGCAGGCTGAAGAACCGATTGAGCGTAGGATTATCGACGCTAAATCCACCCCACAGCCAGGTTACGATGCCTTCACCTACAAGCGGAATTGCGGAAAACAGATTGGTGATGACCGTCGCACCCCAGTACGACATCTGCCCCCAGGGCAGCACGTATCCCATGAATGCCGTCGCCATCATCAAAAGCAGGATGACCACGCCCAACATGAACAGCAATTCGCGAGGGGCCTTATATGACCCGTAATACAACGCCCGAAAAATGTGGATGTAGACGACAATGAAGAACATCGATGCGCCGTTTGCGTGCACGTAGCGTAGCAGCCAGCCGTAATTCACCTCCCGCATGATCCGCTCAACACTGCCGAACGCCGCGTCGGTGCTGGCCGTGTAGTTCATTGCCAGGAACACGCCGGTCAGTACCATCACCGCCAGCGATACCATCGCGAGCGCGCCAAAGTTCCAGAAATAGTTGAAGTTCTTGGGCGTTGGGAACGAGCCGTATTCCTTCGACATCAGCGTCAGGATCGGTAGACGTGTGTCGATCCAGTTCGCGACGGGGTTGGTAAACTCGCTTTTATGAAGTCCGGCCATGTCGGTTCTCCTCAGCCAATCTTGATTTTGGTATCGGTAACGAATGCGTAAGGCGGTACGGGCAGATTAGCCGGCGCCGGTCCCTTACGCACCCGGCCCGAGACGTCGTACTGACTGCCGTGGCAGGGACAAAACCAGCCGCCGTAATCGCCACGCTGATCGGTCGTTTTATTGCCGAGCGGAATGCACCCCAAATGCGTGCAAACGCCGACAACGACCAACCACTTCTCATGCCCGGCCTTTACACGGTCCTTATCGGCGGCAGGCTCGATCATCTGCGCCGGGGCTACGTCCTGGGCCGTCTTGATTTCCTCGGGTGTACGGTTGCGTACGAATACAGGCTTGCCGCGCCACATGAACGTTACGGCCTGCCCAACCGCAATTGCACCGATATCCACGTCGATGCTCGAAAGCGCCAGCGTGTCGGCGGCTGGATTCATACTCATCACGAACGGCCAAGCGATTTGGCCAACAACGCCAACCGTTGCAGCCGCGGTAATCAGCGTCAGAAAATCGCGCTTGGTTGGGTCTGCGGGCGCCTGCCCTGGGGCCGCCGTGCCCGTCGCTGCCATCGTATCGGCCATTTTTCGTCCCCGTCCTGGCGCGAACGCCGTGTCTTGTGGCCAATGCCACTCATCTTCAATGCACGTCATAGACAGGGGCCATTGCCCCTGCAACACCGCA
>JAYVTX010000357.1:0-6633 GCA_043788425.1 Rhodospirillales bacterium | reverse complement strand
TTTTACATGGCCGTCTATGCCCGCCTGACCCGGGCCGCGATGCTGGAGGTAGCGAGCCAGGACTTCGTCCGCACCGCCCGGGCAAAGGGCGCGACCGAGGGCCGGATTGTACGCCGCCACATCCTGCGCAACGCGCTGCTGCCAGTTGTGACGCTGGCGGGCGTGCAAGCCGGGCAATTGATCGGCGGTTCCATCCTGGTCGAAAGCGTGTTTGCCTGGCCTGGCATCGGCCGCCTGGCGTTCGAGGCGCTGCTGGCCCGCGACTATCAGGTGCTGCTGGGCGTGTTCCTATGTACGTCGGTGCTGGTGGTGCTGTTCAACGCCGCGACCGATGCGCTGTACGCCGCCATCGATCCGCGCATCGCCCCCGGAAACGCATGAGCGTGTTTTTGCGCAACCGGGGTGCTGCCGCCGGGCTTTTGATCCTGATCGCGATCGGGGCCATGGCCGCGTTGGCGCCGGTACTGTTTCCGGGCTCGCCCTGGGACATGGCGGGCGCGCCGTTCGCGCGACCTGGTGAGGACGGGTTTTGGCTCGGCACCGATAGCCTGGGACGGGATATCGCGTCCGGCATCGCGCATGGGGCCTGGGTTTCGCTGCTGGTCGGCGCGGTATCGACCGTGGTGGCCCTGGCGGTTGGCGTGACGCTGGGCGCCGTCGCCGGGTATGCGGGCGGATGGGTGGACGACGCGCTGATGCGCTTTACCGAGTTCTTTCAGACCATTCCCAGCTTCGTCCTGGCCGTCGTGGTGGTGGCAATATTCACCCCCAGCCTGGGCAGCATCGTCGGGGCCATCGCGCTGGTCAGCTGGCCGCCGGTCGCGCGTGTTGTGCGGGCCGAGTTCATGACATTGAAACAGCGTGAGTACGTGCAGGCGGCGATCGTGCTTGGCCGGTCGCCACTGTCGATCGCGGTTACGGATATTCTGCCCAATGCGCTATCGCCAGTGCTGGTCTTGGCGAGCCTGATGGTGGGCTCTGCCATCCTATTGGAATCTGCGCTGTCGTTCCTGGGGCTGGGCGATCCGAATTTACTCAGTTGGGGCACAATGATCGGGGCCGGGCGCAGCATGATCCGGCTGGCGTGGTGGATGAGTGTCTTTCCCGGGCTGGCGATTGTGCTGACGGTGCTGGCGCTAAACCTGGTGGGCGACGGCCTGTCGGACGCGCTGAACCCCCGCGTTTCCCGGGCGCGGTGATGCTCCCCCCTATGGCCTTGGACGTCCGAAATCTGACGGTCGCCCTGCCGCCTGGGGCAGACCGGGCGAATGCGGTGCAGGACATATCGTTCACGGTGGCATCCGGCGAAATCCTATGCGTTGTGGGCGAAAGCGGCTCCGGCAAATCGGTCGGTGCCAGCGCCGTCATGGGCCTGCTGCCCCGCGGGTTGCGGCCCCGTGGATCAATCGTGTTTGAGGGTGCGGACCTGCTGCGCGCCAGCCCTGCCGCCATGCGCGCCATCCGCGGCGCACGGATCGGCATGGTGTTCCAGGAGCCGATGACCGCACTGAACCCCGTCATGCGCGTGGGTGAGCAAGTGGCAGAGGTCCTGCGCGTCCATGGCGTGTCGGTCGGCGCGCGCGTGCCGGCCTTGCTGGATGCGGTCGGCCTGCCCGATCCAACCCGCCTACTACGTGCCTATCCCCACACGCTGTCGGGCGGGCAGCGCCAGCGGGTTGTGATCGCGATGGCGCTGGCGCTGGAACCGGCGCTGCTGATCGCGGACGAACCGACGACGGCGCTGGATGTCACGACGCAAAAGCAGGTGCTGGCCCTGATCCGCGACGTACAGCGCCGGCGCGGCATGGGCGTGCTGTTTATCACCCATGATTTCGGCGTCGTGGCGGAAATTGCAGACCGCGTCGCCGTCATGCGCCAGGGCGAGATTGTGGAGCAGGGGACGGCCGCCGAAATACTCGACCGGCCGCAGCACCCGTACACCCGGGCTCTGATCGCCGCCGTGCCCGGCGCTACCAGGGTTGCGCGGGCGCCGGTAACTGCGCCGGTGCTGCTGCGTCTTACGGATGTGGGCAGGGCGTTCGGGGCCAATCAGGCGGTGAATGGCGTATCGCTCGATATCCGCCGCGGTGAGACGTTGGGCGTTGTCGGCGAAAGCGGGTCCGGCAAATCGACGCTGGCCCGGTGCGTCGTGGACCTGGTGCGGGCCGATCGCGGTGCCATCACCTTCGACGGGACGGAGCTACGCGGCCTGTCCCGCGCCGGCTGGGCACCCCTGCGCCGTCGGATCGGCATGGTGTTCCAGGACCCGTTTGCGTCGCTAAACCCCCGCCGGACGGTGGGGGCAATTGTGGCGGAGGGGTTGCGCGCGCACCGTGTGCCGGACGTGCCTGGCCGGGTCGCGGCGCTGCTGGCCCGCGTACACCTGGATCCCAGCGCCGCCCGCCGGTACCCGCACGAATTCAGCGGTGGCCAGCGCCAACGCATCGGCATCGCCCGCGCCCTGGCGCTGGAGCCCGAGCTGCTGATTGCAGATGAACCGGTTTCGGCGCTGGACGTATCCGTGCAGGCCGGCATTTTGGCGTTGCTGGAGGAACTGCGGACCGGGCTGGGCCTGGCCATGCTGTTCATTACCCATGATCTGCGCGTGGCGGCGCAGGTGTGCGACCGGGTGGCGGTCATGCAGGCCGGGCGTGTGGTGGAGACGGGGTTTACGCAGGAGGTTTTTGCCCGGCCGGTGCATCCGTATACGCGGGCGTTGCTGGCGAGTGTACCGGGGCGGGGCGGGGGCTGAGCTACGGCGCGGTCAAGCGTGCCGACACACGCTCCACCGTGATTTCGTGTGCGTTTCTCATCGCCTGGGCTAAATCGTAGTCGGTCTGGGGCCGTAATCAGGTTTCCGCACCACCCCCGAACGCTTTGTCCAGCCGGATTGCCATTGCCGGGGAGATACCTGCGTGACCGTTGACCCGATCAGACAGTGCCTTGCGGCTGACCTGCAAAGCCCTCGCAGCGTCTGTCACTGACAGGCCTAGCCGCTCAAGACAGTCGTACTTGATGGACAGTTCGGGATGAGGCGGGTTTTTCATCGGCATTTCACCTCCACTCCTGGTGGTAGTCGACAAGGTCAACGTTGATCGCATTTCCATCCTCGAACCTGAACGTCAGCCGCCAATTTCCAGATAATGTTACGCTCGTAAGCCGGCAGCAGCTTCCTTTAGGAGGCGATGGCTCAAACCCACCGCACGCCAAAAATCCGCACCAAACACACCGACACCAGGCAAACAATCACCACGCCCGACAGCACGTATCGCAGCCCGATGTACCCGGCCGGCATCAGTCCGCGCTGGGCGGCCCGGCCTTCCACGATCGTCAGCGCCACAAACCCGGCAGCCTCGATGCCGACCCCCACCGTCTCCAGCCCGGTGAACATCACCAATAACCCGCCCCAACCCACTAGCGATGGCAGCACGCCAAGGCCGAACCGCGCCCGTGCGGCACTCGCATCGGCGCCGGGGGTCAAGGCGAAACCCCAATGCACCCCACCCAGAAACGCCAGGATAACGGCTGCATACGCGCCCAGCGCCAGCGTCGCCTTACCAGACCACTCTGCCCCGGCAACGCCCGCCAACAGGGCCAGCCCCACAAACGGGATTAGGCCGCCGAGGCCCAGGATAATCGGCAACAAGGGAAGATTACGCATCTGCCTCAGGTGCCCGCGCAATGCCCGCCGTGCAACCCCTGCACGCCAACTCTACAAGGGGGCCCGTGATCGGCTATGAAGCGCCATGAACCTGTCGTTCGAACTGCTTGTCATCCTGTTGCTCATCATCCTCAACGGCGTGTTTGCCATGAGCGAGCTGGCGCTGGTCAGCGTCCGCCGGGCACGGCTGGTCGTGCTGGAGCGGCAGGGGGTGCGCGGGGCCATCACCGCCCGGCATTTGAGCGAGGATCCGCAACGTTTCCTGCCAACGGTGCAGATCGGCATCACCCTCGTCAGTGTTCTGGCTGGCGTGTTCGGCGGCGCACGCGTGACGGCGCGGCTACAAACGGCACTGCTCGACATTCCATCACTGGCACCATTTGCCGAAAGCTTGTCGCTGGCGGCCGTCGTTGTCTCGACCACCTTCCTCACCCTCGTCATTGGCGAATTAGTGCCCAAGCAGCTTGCATTGCGGCAGCCCGAACGCGTCGCCGCCGTGGTCGCCGGGCCGCTCGCCTGGCTGTCGCGCGCGGGGTCGCCCATCGTCTGGATACTGGGCAAATCGTCGGGCGCGGTCCTGCGCCTGTTTGGCCGGCACGCCGATGAACGGCAGGGTATTTCCGAGGAAGAACTCAGCGCGGTGTTGGCCGAGGGCGCGCAGGACGGCGTGCTGGAACATGGCGAGCGCGACATGATCGAGCGGCTGCTGCGCCTGGCCGACAAACCGGTGCGCGCCATCATGACGCCGCGCACAAACCTGGCGTGGATCGACCGCACGGATACCCGGGATGAGATCGTGGCCACCCTGGCCGCCGCGCAACACAGCCGATTCGTGGTGTGTGACGGCTCGATCGACAACGTGGTGGGCGTCGTACAGGCGAAAGACCTGCTGGACCGCATCCTAGCCGGCGGCGATCTGTCGGTGGCCGCTACGCTGCAAAAGCCGATGGTCATCCCCGACGCCGTGACCGCGCTAGACGCGCTGGAGCAGCTGCGGGGCGATCACGTCGGCCTGGCGATCGTGATGGACGAGTACGGCAGTTTCGAAGGGGTCGTCACCGCCGCGGACGTGTTGCAGGCGATCGTTGGAGAGAAAGCCGACCCCGTCCCCGCCACCACCGACCCGGCCGCCGCCCTGGGCACACTGCACCTGGACGGTGCCATGCCAGTCGATGAGATCAAGGCCCGCCTGGCACTGCCCGCACTTCCGGCCGAGGGAAGTTACCATACTCTGGGTGGCCTGCTGTTGGCGCTGCTCCGCCGCCTGCCGCGAGAGGGTGACCGGATCGTATTCGGCGGCTGGCGGTTCGAGGTTGTCGCAATGGATGGCCGCCGGGTAAGCCGGGTAAGCGCGGAGCCAGAAACGCCGGGTTGAGACGTGCTGGGCCAATCTTGATCACGACGAATTACAACATCAAGACGGTTCCGGCGGCGGTGGCGGACTTGCTGTCGCCCTCGAACAATTCGACGTCGATATGGCAGCACGCAAGCGTTCCACGTAGCGTAAACATCGCCGCACGTTCGCTTCAACCAAAATCCTCAAGCGTTGGTGCGAGCAGAACCATCCGCTTTGGCATACCGTCGTAGTCGGGTATGGCCACGGACCGGATCGCCGGGGTGCAGCTTGGCAGGACCGCGGCTAGAAACAGCGCGACGGCGACAGTTCATGCGTGGGGTACGGCAGGTTTATCCAAATCCGGCCACTACGCGTCGCGGAGATCTAGCCGGCTTTCAATCCGTTCGAGACGGTTCAGTACCCGGTCAAACCGGCCCCCGATCTCGGCACGGTGCTCCGCCCCGTCACGCTCTATGTGCGCCAGCGATCGCTCGATCGCGCCTAGGCGGCCCCGCTGCTCGCGCTGCTCGGTGCGCAGTTCGCCGATGTCGGCCCGGATCGCCCGCAGCATCTCAATAGCAAGGTTGGGTGTTTCGCTTGCCATACCTCAACCTACACAATTTCGCGGAGAAGCTCCACGTCGACGGAGGGTTCAGGCGCGCGGGCATCACGCCCGCGACACTCAGCCACCCTTCGCCTCCCGCCGGCGCGCATGCAGGATGTGCTCCGTGTAGCCGTTCGGCTGGGCGCGCCCCTGGAACACCAGGTCGCAAGCGGCCTGGAACGCCGGGCCGTGATGGTTGCCGGCCATGGGGGTGTAGGCCGGGTCGTCCGCATTCTGACGATCCACCACGCCGGCCATCCGTTCCAGCGTATCCTGCACCTGCGCCTGCGTGACCACGCCATGGTGCAGCCAGTTAGCGATGTGCTGGGCGCTGATCCGAAGCGTCGCCCGGTCTTCCATCAGGCCGACGTCGTTCGCGTCTGGCACCTTGCTACAGCCAATACCCTGATCGATCCAACGGACGACGTAGCCGAGGATTCCCTGTGCGTTATTGTCCAGCTCCTGTTGCACGTCATCCGGTGCCCAGTTGGGACGGTCGGCCGTGGGGACCGTAAGCAGGTCGGCCATCGTACCCCGGGTCTGGCCCATCAGCTCCGCCTGCCGCGCGGCTACGTCCACCTGGTGGTAGTGCAGCGCATGCAGCGTGGCGGCGGTGGGCGATGGGACCCAGGCGGTGTTGGCACCCGCGCGGGGATGGCCGATTTTGACGGCCAGCATCTCCGCCATGCGGTCTGGCGCGGCCCACATGCCCTTGCCGATCTGCGCCCGCCCGCGCAGGCCGCATGCCAGGCCCACGTCGACGTTCCGGTCCTCATAGGCGTTGATCCAGGCCGTGCCCTTCATCTCCGACTTGCGGATCATGGCACCCGCTTCCATCGAGGTATGGATTTCATCCCCCGTGCGGTCCAGGAAGCCCGTGTTGATGAACACCACCCGGTGGCGCGCGGCGTGGATGCAGGCGGCTAAATTGGCGCTTGTCCGCCGCTCCTCATCCATGATGCCCATTTTCAGGGTGTTTTCGGGCAACCCCAGGATGTGTTCGACATGGGCGAACAGATCGACGGAGAACGC
>JAYVTX010000356.1:0-5937 GCA_043788425.1 Rhodospirillales bacterium | reverse complement strand
GTCCTTGCTGACGCCCACCACCGTCACGCCGTCCAGCGCCGGGAGGCTTTCCTGAAACGCTTGCGCTTCCTTGGTGCAGCCGGGGGTGTCGGCCTTGGGATAAAAATACAGGACGAACGGCTTTCCCCGCAGCCCAGCCAGGCTCACGGTCCGTCCGCCGGTGGCGGGCAGGTCGAATGCAGGCGCAGCGCTACCAGTATCGAGGCTCAAGACGGCTCTCCCACATGATGGATAAACGCGGCGCGCACCGTTGCCGCGCGTTGCTCCACCGTCGCAGGAAACTGCGCCGGATCAAGCCCTGCCGCGCGAAACACCAGCGCTTCCGCAGAGGGGGGCAGGGTGGCGGGACCGCGGCCGACGGTGATGCGGACCATGCTTTGGATCGTTCGCCATAGTTGGTCCGCGGCAATCAGCGCCTGCCATTCCGGCAGGTGCCCGGCCGCACCCAGCCCAGCTAGCGCGACCCGCGTACACTGGCCGCCGGGCACCGCGCCATGCACGAGTTGCAAAACCTGGGCGATGAACTCGACCTCAATCCCGCCGCCGGCCCGCATTTTTACGTCCCAGGGTGAGGCAGCGGGCAGGTCGCGCAGCAATCGCCCGCGCATCGCCGCCGCATCGGCACGGGTGGTGGGACAGGGCCGGGCCACAGCATCCGCAATCGCCCGTCCGACCCGGGCGCGCATTGCCGGGCCACCTGCCACAACGCGCGCCCGGGTCAGGGCCATCCGCTCCCACGTCCAGGCACTTTCGGCGTGATAGCGGATGAAGGCGGGCAGGGAGACGGCAACCGGTCCCTTATTACCCGACGGGCGCAGCCGCATGTCGACGTCGTATAGCGGACCGTCTGAACCCCGGGCCGTCAATGCGGCCACGAACGCGTGGGCGGCGCGCGTAAACCATTGGCTGGCTGGGATCGGCCGTGCCCCATCGCTATCGCCCGCCTGCGCCGGCACTGAATAGACTAAAATCAGGTCGAGGTCGGAGCCTGCCATCGTCTCCCGTCCGCCGGCCTTGCCCAGGGCCACGACGGCCATGGCACCGCCCCGCACGCGGCCATGCCGGATCGCCAGCTCGTCCAGCACCGCGGGCAGCAGCGCCTGCAGCGCCGCCTCGGCCAGCGCCGTCCGCCGTGTGCCGGCATCGTCGACACTCAACACGCCCTCCATCTGCGCCACGCACAGCCGGAAGTCGTCGGCCCGAACCATCCGGCGCGTGATGGTAACCCGGTCTTCCAGGGTGCGGGCATCCAGCAGTTGGTGGCGGAGCGTAGCAGCCGGGTCGGCCGTGCTGATGCCAGGGTCGATCAGACCCTCCAGCGCCGACGGGACCTGTGCCAGGTAGTCGGCCAGATGGGGTGACGCCCCCAGCACAGCGGCGACGCGGGTTAGTAGCGCCGGATTGCGGGACAGCATCGATAGCAGGCCGACGCCGGCCGGCAGCCGCGCCAGCAGCGTGTCGAACCGGGCAAACGCGGCGTCGGGATCGGGCTGTGCACCCAATGCGGGCAGCAGGCTGGGCAGGACCGCGTCCATCAACTCACGCGCCCGGCCCGTGCGTAGCGCCCGCAGCCGCCCGGATTGCCAGCCCCGCAGGGTCGCGACCATGCCGGCTGCGTCGCGAAACCCCATGCCCTGTAGCGCCGCGACGGTCGCGACCGGGACGTCCGCGCCGGTCAGATCGAGTCCACCCGCCCCGGCTGGCACGTCCGCAAACACGCGCGCATACCAGTGGCGTACCCGGCCCATGTGCAATTCCAGCACGCCGGCCAGTGCTGCCCGGTCTGCGCAGCCTGCGAACACGGCGAAATTGCCCACCGCCTCCCCCTCTGGCAGGCTATGGGTTTGCCGGTCTGCGACCATTTGCAGCCGGTGCTCGATGGTGCGCAGGACGCGGTAAGCGACGATCAGTTCCGCCGCGCCGCGCCGTTCCAGCCGTCCGGCCCCCGCCAGGCGTCGCAATGCGCCAACTGTCGTGCGGTCGCGTAGGCTTGGCGTACGTCCGCCCCAGACCAGTTGTAGCGTCTGCGCGATGAACTCGATCTCGCGAATGCCACCAGGGGCCAGTTTAATGTTCAGTCCGTCCAGTTGCGCCGCCGCAGGACGATGCGCGTCGATGCGATTTTTCATCGCGCCGATGTCGGCGATGGCGGCGAAATCCAGTCCGCGCCGCCAGATGAAGGGCCGGATCGCCTCCAGAAACGCCGCACCCAGCGCGACGTCGCCGGCTATCGGCCGCGCCTTGGTCATGGCTGCCCGTTCCCAGTTCTGGCCCATGCCTTCGTAATATGGGATGGCAGTGGCCAAGCTGGTGGCCGGTGGCGTGGCGGACGGATCGGGGCGGAGGCGTAAATCAGTGCGGAACACGTAACCGTCAGCGTCGCGCGCCTCCATCAATGCAACCAGCGTGCGCGTCAGCCGTGTGAACGTGGCAGAAGGGCCGCGACCGTCCGTGGTTTGTGCGTGCTGGACGGGGTCGAACAGAATGATGAGGTCGATATCGCTGGAATAGTTCAACTCGCAGGCGCCCAGCTTGCCCATGCCCAGCACCACAAGCCCGGCACCAGCCTCGGGATCGTGCGGGTTTGGCAGCGTAATGTCCTGCGCAGCATGGGCGGCCAGCAGCAGGTGACGGAGCGCCAGGCGCAACGTCGCCTCCGCCAAAGTAGTCAATGCGCCAGTGATGGTGTGCAGTGGCCATGCCTGGCCAAGGTCGGCCAGTGCGACGACCAGCGCCGCCTGCCGCTTTGCCCGGCGCAGCGCGGCGGCGACGATCGGCCGGCCTGCTGCCGGGGGCGTCGCCAGCAGGGTCGTCATGGTGTCTGCCAGCGTGGCCGCAGGATCGACCAGGGCTGCCATGAACGTCGCACTTTCCCGCAGCGCCAGGTCGGCGAGATAGGGGCTGTTACCGCCCAGTGCCGCCAAAGCGGGACCGTGCGCGGCGGCGGCGGCGTGGCCCGGCGACAGGGCGGCGAACCGGTCCATCAGGCGCTGCGCGGCGGCGGGATCGGCCGGGTCGGGCCACGGGGAAGTCATGGAACTCAGTGGTATCATGGTGCAGCGTGGCGGGGGTGAGTGAGGTTCGTCAACGCTTGACCCCGTCGCTCTGGGTCACGCAGGCCTGGCACCGGGCCGCGCTAGGTGGTTGGCTACAGCGCGTCGCTACAGGGGCGGTCTGGTTCCTGGCGTTCGCCGGAGGTCTACTTTCCAACCTGGCTTTGACCGTTGCTTTACTTACCGGCGCGTTATCTGGGCGGTTTGCGTCCGGCCCGCTCGACATCACGCCGCTGGTGAACATTGTCGCAATGCCGCCTGGCATCGCACTCGGCACCGTCACGCTGCGTTGGACAAATCCGGACCACCAGGCAGTGACGGTGGCAGTAACTGATGCCGACGGCCCCGGCGGCCATGTCCAATTTGCAGAGATCGCGTTCGCCCTGTCGTCCCTGACCCAAGGGCGGGTAGAGCCGATCGACGCGGTGGTTGAGGGCCTACGCCTGACATTGGTTCGATCGGCCGACGGATCGATCAAACCCACCGGCTCGCAGGACAGTGCCGGCGGTCCGCCCCAATTGCAGCAGGATCTACGTTCGCTTCGCCATGTGCGGGTGACGGACGCAATGGTGGCAATCGAGGATGCAGGTTTTGGCACCGTAACCATCGCCGGTGCTGTAGAAGCGACCCGTGAGGGGGCGGGCGTGACGGGCGCGGCTGGCCTGCATCTGGTCCAGGGTAGTAGCACCGCCGATCTTACGGCTACGGCCATGGTCACCGAACAGGAAACGCAGATCGACCTGGTCGCAGCGCCCACCGAGCTGGCTGCGATCCTGGCCGGCGTGCCGCATCTTGCTGGTACGGCAGGGCAGCTGGGATTACGGGCGTCCATCAAGCTTACCCCTGGACTGACGCCGTCGGCGGCGTCAGTCCAGGCTACGATGGGGCCAGGCCGGCTGGTGCTTTACGGCGTGCCAGTGCCGTTTCGGGCGCTCGACATCGACGGAACCAGCGCGTGGACCGCGGACGATTGGCGCCCCGTGCGCGCGGAACTGCGCCGCATGACGGTAACTGTGGCGGCCGCATCGGGTGCCACGACAACAGCTGTGCTGACGGCCCAGGCCGGGCGGCAGGGCGAGCAGGTTGATGTGCAGGGCACGCTGCAGCAGGACCACACGGCACTGGCCGATCTATCACAATTCTGGCCGGCGGCGTGGGGAGGGCATGCGCGGCCCTGGATCGTCGAGAACATTGTGGGCGGCACCGCCCGGGACGGCCGTGCCCGGTTCGCCGGCACTGTCCAGGCGGACGGGACACACCCCCAGATCACGGCGCTGAACGTCACGTTGCAAGGCGACGACGTGGCCATCGCCTGGCTACGCCCGGTGCCAGCGGTGCAGCATGCCAACGCGACGCTGACCATGACCGGCCCGGATGTGATCGAGGTGCGGATCCCCACCGCGCGCCAGGGGCCGGTCCCGCTGCAAAATGGGCTGGTGCGAATAACCGGCCTGTCTGTCAAGGATCAAGACCTATCGGTCGTAGCAGACATTGCAAATGGCACGGTCCCTGACCTGCTGACGCTGCTAAAACACCCGCGCCTTAACTTATTGAGCGCCCACCCGATCCCCATCGAACGCCCGGCCGGTACCGTGCGTGGCCGGCTAGAGGTGACGCTGCCGTTGGAATCTGATTTGCAGCTAGAGCAGGTGGGTATTCATGCGTCCGGCCAGTTGGCGGGCCTTCGCCTGGGCGGGCTGGTGGCTGGCCGGGACATCGACCGGGGCACTATCGGATTCGACGTAACGCAGGATGGCATGCGTGCCGATGGGGATGCGACGGTCGCAAGCATACCATCCACGGTCGCAATCACGATGGATTTCCGCGCTGGCCCGCCCGGCCATGTCACTCAAACGGCCACGATGAACGGCCGCGCCACGCCCCGGCAGTTGGCCGCCGCCGGGTTAGACGCGGGAACGGTCCTGACCGGCGGCTCGCTCGGCATAATGGCCGAGCTGACGGAGCGAGAAAAGCAGGGAACGACCATCCAGATCGCCGCCGACATAGGCCAGGCGCAAATGCGCTTGCTCGGTTGGCGGAAGGAGCCGGGGGCCCCCGCGCGCGCTACAACAACGATCTTGGTTAAGGACGGCAAGCTTGCCGGCATCCCGGCGCTGCATGTCGAAGGGCCGGGCCTACTGTTCGACGGACGGGCGGAGGTGGTGGGCGATGCGCCGTCCCGCCTGGTCCTGCAGCGCGCCATTGTGGGACCGACCAACGCGGCCGGCGTTATCGACTTCCCGCAAGGGCCGGCCGGCGTATTGCGGGCCCAATTGCACGGGACGATGCTGGACCTATCGAGCGAGCTTGCGGACAGCAAAGGCGGCTCGCAGAAAGCTCAGCCCTTCGTCGTCGACCTGCGCTTCGACACGATTAGGTTGGCGGCCGGGTCAACGCTGGCCGACGTCAGCGCCCATGCCGAGTATGACGGGACCCGGCTTCGCGCGCTGCAACTGCAAACACAGGGGCCGGAGCGGGTGCAGGCATTGATTGTGCCGGCTGGCACGGGCCGTAAGATCACCGTACGCATCGCGGATGGCGGGGCGGTATTACGGGGCCTTGGTGTGACCAACAACCTGGTTGGCGGCGCGGTCGCACTCGACGGCCAGTTCGACGACCGCACGCTGGCTAGCCCACTGGACGCGACGCTGGACATTACCGAGTTCCACGTCCGCGACGCCCCAGCCATCGGCAAGTTGCTGCAGGCGTTCAGCGTTTATGGCGTGCCGGAGGCGATTAGCGGGCCGGGGCTCAAATTCTCCCGCCTGATTGCGCCATTCGTTTGGAACGGTAAGTCCATCTACCTTGGTGAAAGCCAGGCCTTCAGCGCCTCATTGGGTTTAACGGCCAAGGGTGTTATCGATATAGGGGGTAGTACGCTCGA
>JAYVTX010000355.1:0-2977 GCA_043788425.1 Rhodospirillales bacterium | reverse complement strand
AGCACATGCTCCGCGCCCGGTTGGCCCCCGCCGCCGCCGGCGCACAATGGACCGGCATTACGACCCGCATCGCCGAGCGCCTGCTGGACACCGGCTCCGTCGACGCCGTGCTGACCATGACCGCCGACCCGGCCGATCCGTGGCGTCCCGTACCGGTGCTGGTAACGCGTGCCGCCGACATGGCTTCCTGCCGCGGGATGCGCATGGGCTATGCGCCGTTGCTGGCACTGCTGGAACCGGCGCAGGCGGCCGGATACCGCCGGGTCGCGGTGATCGGCATCCCGTGCCAGGTGTTTGCTCTACGCCAACTGGAGCAGCAATTGGGTTTCGAGCGGCTGTTCGTTATCGGCACGCCATGTTCCGACAACACCACAACCGAGCGGTTTCATGAGTTCCTGGCCCTGCTGTCCGACCAGCCAGAGACGATTACGTACCTGGAGTTCCGCGCCGACTACCATGTCGAGCTGCGCTTCACCGACGGGCGTGTCCGAAGGATACCGTTCCTGCAATTGCCGATCAGCAAGCTGCCGCCCGACTTCTTCCCTCTGACCTGCCGCACCTGCGTCGACTACACGAACGTATTGGCCGATCTGACCGTCGGCTACATGGGCGGCACGGGCGAGCAGTGGCTGATCGTCCGCAACGACCGGGGGGCGGAGTTGGTCGCATTGCTAGGCGGCACGCTGGTCACGTCGCCCCTGGTCAGCCGGGGCGCGCGGGCTGGTGCCGTGCGGGGGTACGCGGCCAACGTGGCCCGGGCCGCCGGGGGACTGCCGTTGCGGTCCATGCCCAACTGGTTGCGCCCGATTGTCGGCTGGCTGATGCCGCGCATAGGGCCGCGCGGGCTGGAGTTTGCGCGCACCCGGGTTGAGATGAAGGCCGTGGAAACGGTTCTTCACTTGCGACGCGCCTACCCGGCACGGCTGCGCACGATGGTGCCGGCGCACATCTGGCGGCTGGTCGCGCCCTACGAACTGACACCCACGCCATCCGAGTTGCCCCATGCGGAACGAACTGCCCCGGCCAGCGTAATTCCAGCACAGGAGAACAGCCATGCGTGACGACGATCTGCGCGAGAGCAACAATGTCGAGGATCGCCGGGGCATGTCCGGCATACCGGGCGGCGCGGGCGGCCTGGGCATCGGCGCCGTAATTGTCCTCACGCTGATCGGGTGGGTGACGGGCATAAACCCCAGCACATTGATCGGCGGGGCGGAGCAGCTGGGCCTTGGCCAGTCCGCGCCCACCCAGCAGCAGCAGCAGGCGGCCCCGGGCGCACCGCGGGATGCCACGGGCACGTTCGTGGCCAAGATCCTGGGTGAGACCGAGGACGTGTGGAACCAGGAGTTGCCACGCCAGGCAAACAAGCCGTATCGCGCGCCGACGCTGGTTCTGTTTTCCGGCCAGACACAATCCGGCTGCGGGTCTGCACGGGCGGCAATGGGACCGTTTTACTGCCCGATCGACCAGAAGCTGTATCTGGACACGGCGTTCTTTGACGACATGAAGGCGAAACTGGGCGGCGGCGGTGATTTTGCTTACGCCTACGTGATCGCGCATGAGGTCGGGCATCACGTTCAAAACCTCATGGGCCTGCTGCCAAAAATTCAGTCGGCGGAGCAACAGAACCCCGACCAGGCCAACGGTTTATCCGTCCGGACGGAGCTGATGGCGGACTGCTTGGCCGGCGTGTGGGCCAATAAGATGGAAACCCGCCACAATAATCTGACCGACGCCGATATGAAGCAGGCCGTGGATACCGCGACCGCGATCGGCGATGACCGTTTGCAGCGCCAGGCGCGCGGCGTGGCCGTGCCGGACAGCTTTACCCATGGATCCTCCGCACAGCGCGTGCAGTGGCTTACGACCGGCTTCCGCCAGGGTACGGTTTCCGGGTGCAACACGTTTCAGCAGTAGTATGCGTGTCGCGGAGGTCATGACGTCGGATGTAGAATTCGTCGACGCCGCCATGTCGGTACAAGAGGTCGCGGGCGTGATGGGCGAGCTGAGCGTCGGCGCACTGCCGGTGGGCACGGCGGATGATTTGCAGGGCATTGTTACCGACCGCGACATCTTGTTTCGCGTGGTGGCGCGCGGCCTGCCGGGCTCGACAGCCGTGGCGGACGTGATGACGGGGCGGATCTATAGCTGCCGGGCGGATGACGCGATCGAGACGGCGCTGGATTTGATGGGCGCCCGGAACGTGCGGCGGCTGCCAGTGCTGGACCCGGATGGGCGCGTGGTGGGGCTGGTCACATTGTCGGATCTGTCGCGGGTGTTGCTGCTGGACTCCGGCGTGATCCAACGGGCAGTGCAGGAGGTTTCGGCGATCCCGGCGTGAGTGGTTGGTGGCGTCGGAGGTGAGGTACGGACGGATATGGTGACCCGTATTCTCCTGACGTGTGAAATGGGCGGGGGACTTAGCTACGGCTTCCGCATGGCGGCTCTCGCCAGGCGTCTCGTGGCAGAGGGTTATGAGGTCCATGTGGCCGCGCCCCCGCAAATTCCTGTATGACTTCTCGCAATACCGGCCGTGAAGTCAGCTACGAAAGCTGACCGTACATGCCATTTCGGTCGTGCTAGAAACAAGCGCGATCTGCCAAATGTTGAGACCCTTTCAGTTTAATCTTTAGTCTGCGGCTAATAGGGGTGTGGGACATTGCCTGGCATTCAGGACCGGGGACGGTCGTGGATCGGAACGTTTATCGGGAATGTGTTGGGCAAGTTGCAAAGGAGCGCCTGGCAGCGAAACCGACGCGCGCACGTCAGCAATGTTTCGATCGCCGCGTGAAGGCTGTCGTAGGAACTGCTGCTGCCGTAGCGATTACGCTGCATAAGGCTGGCTGTTTTCGGCCGAACTTCGCCTTCGCGCAAACTATCCCCCCGCCGCAGGGTTCGGTATCTCCGGAGGGCAATTACGCCTACAGCGGCACGTTCTCCTACGACCCGGCGACATGCTCCCGTTACGCAGGCGGGA
>JAYVTX010000354.1:0-2703 GCA_043788425.1 Rhodospirillales bacterium | reverse complement strand
TGCCGCCCGGTTGGATGCCCAAGGACGACGAATTTTATGTAAATCCGACGGGCAAGTTCGTGATCGGCGGCCCGGACGGCGACGCGGGCCTGACGGGCCGCAAGATCATTGTCGACACGTATGGTGGCGCATCGCCCCACGGTGGCGGCGCGTTCAGCGGAAAGGACCCGACGAAGGTCGATCGCAGCGCGGCGTATGCCTGCCGTTATCTGGCCAAAAACGTTGTCGCCGCCGGTCTGGCCGATAAGTGCACACTGCAAATCAGCTACGCGATCGGCGTGTCGCATCCGCTCAGCGTGTATGTGGACCTCGATGGCACCGGGCGCGATGTCGACGAGGTGAAGCTCGAGCGCGTATTACGCGAGATGATGAACCTGAGCCCGCGCGGCATTCGCGAGCACCTGCGGATGAACCGCCCGATCTATTCCGTGACCAGCGCCTACGGACATTTCGGCCGCACGCCTGACGAGGACCTCGGCACGTTTACGTGGGAGCGGACAGATCTGGTTCCGGCGTTGAAGAGCGCGTTTAGCCGCTAAACCGGTGGCCGTTCGCCCGCCTGACGACCGGCTGCATGGCCGGTTGCAGGGCCATACGCTCCGGCCGCGGCAGCAGGAGTTACTCGATACGCTGCTGCCCCGGCTGCGCTACCCGCTCGGCCTGGCCCCGGACGCGGCGTTCGGTCACACGCCGGCGCGGCTGGCGGTCGAAATCGGCTTTGGCGGGGGCGAGCATGCCCATGCGTTAGTCCTGGCCGACCCGGCGCTTTGTCTGATTGCCTGCGAGGTGTTCGAGCCCGGCTTGTGCTCGATGTTGTCCCGCTTGACGCCCGACAGTGTTACGCCGCCGCCCTCCAATATCCGGCTGTGGGACAACGATGCGCGAATTCTACTTCGTGCGTTGCCTGCCGAGTGTTGCGATGCCGCTTTTCTGATGTTTCCTGACCCGTGGCCAAAGTCCCGCCATGCCAAGCGGCGATTCGTACACCCGGGACAGGTGCCGCTGGTCGCGCGCGTAATTCGGGCAGGGGGCGTCTGGCGCGTGGCGACGGACGACCCAACCTACCAGGCTTGGGTTCAGGAAGTGATGGCGATGCAGAGCCTGTTCGATGCCCCGCCCCCCGCGACAGAGCGCCCAGATGGCTGGCCGCCCACCCGGTACGAGGCCAAAGCTATACTCGCGGGCCGCCACCCGCTCTATTGGACCTTCACCCGCACTAAAACGGCCTGCCCGGCGGCATGACGGTGCGGCCCGATCGTGCGATGCCGGTGTCGCCGGCTTGCCCGTCTGGATCCACGCCTGGTTCGGCGCTCATGGGTATGCGCGGCGTCGCGGCACTTATCGTGGTCGCTCACCACATTCTGCTGCAGCTCGGTCCGGTCGACGGCCCGCTCATGGGGGTCGAGCTGCGCGGTTATCTGGCCGTCGATGTGTTCTTCATTCTGAGCGGTTTTGTGCTCGCCAGAGCATACGGGACCTGGTTTGCCGATGGTGGGACGGTCCGCGAGTATGTCGATTTCATGAGCCGCCGAATCGCGCGGGTCTGGCCGCTGCATACGGCCATTCTGGCCATCCTGCTGTTGGACGGCGCAGTTCGGCACACGGGTAACTTCTGGCCGCGAGAAGTATTGACCAACTTGCTATTGCTTCAGGGCTGGGGGTTTAGCCAGACGGTGATCACCCCGGCGTGGTCCGTAAGCACGGAGGTGTTGGCCTACGCGCTGTTCCCGTTGCTTGCAGGGGTGGCGCTTCGCCGCGGCCGCCGCCTGGCTTGGGCCGGATTGGTGGGCGCCGTGGCGGTGCTTGCGTTGGCGGCGCTTGCCTCGCCGGGCGCGCCGGGGCAACGCGGCGCGCTGGACCTGCATCAGAACTGGAGTTTGTTACCCGCTCTGCGCTGCCTGGCCGGTTTCACGATCGGGCTCCTCACCTGGCGCGCCCTGCAGGACCGGCGAGTTTGGTCGTGGGCTGCCCATCGCTCGGCGCCTGGTGGCGTCCTGGCGGTGTTGGCGGTGCTGTTGCTCGCCGCCGCCCCTGATCTGGCGCTCTACGCCTGCTTCCCTTTGCTGATCGCGAGTCTCTGCGCCAGTCAGGGGCTGATTACCCAGACGTTGTCGCGTGGCGTGTTTCAGTCGGTCGGACGCGGTTCGTACGCATTGTACCTGGTGCACTATCCCCTGCTTGGCCTTTCGGTGGGCCTCGCGGGCGGGACACCGTTCGTGCCTGTGTTTTTGGCGTTGCTCGTGCCGGCCGTGTTGGCGGCATACTGGCTTGTCGAACGTCCGGCACAGGCGGCGCTGCGCCGCTGGAGTGCGGTTGCGCTGGCCCCGGTCTCGGGCCTTGCAGCGCGCTGAGGCGCCGGGTATACAGGCCATGACATTACCTATCCGACGTTGAACGGGGGTGGCCTTTGCGGGCCGCCCCTTTTGTTTGGAACTAAGACATGAGCCGTCCCGCCGCCGCGGATGAGCCGAACCATTCCGGTATTGAAGCCCGCATTGCCGCCACGATCGCGCCCGCGCTGCTGCACATGGGCTACGAGCTGGTGCGCGTGCTGGTGCTGGGTCGCGAACGTCCGACGGTGCAGGTTATGGCCGACCGGGCCGATGGCGCGCTGATCACCGTCAGCGACTGCGAAAACATCACGCACCAGGTCAGCGCCATGCTCGACGTCGACGATCCGTTGCCCGGTGCGTGGACGCTCGA
>JAYVTX010000353.1:0-4114 GCA_043788425.1 Rhodospirillales bacterium | reverse complement strand
TCCGGCGGCAGTACCCCCCGTGCCTTGTACGAGCTGCTGGCGCAGGAGCCGTATCGCGGGCTGCTACCCTGGGACCGGATGCACATCTTCTGGGGCGATGAGCGGTTCGTGCCGCCCGATAGCGATCTTAGCAACTACCGAATGGCGTACACAGCGCTACTCGGCCACGTGCCGATCCCGCCGGGCAATATCCACCCGGTGCAGACGGAGGATGTGTCACCCGAAGAAGCCGCCCGGCAATACCAGGCGACACTGGCCCGCGTTTATGGCTCCATGGCGCTTGACCCGGCGCGGCCATTATTTGACGTGGTGCTGCTTGGCTTGGGCACGAACGGCCACACGGCGTCGCTGTTTCCGGGTACGCCTGCACTGACCGAACGCGATGCCTGGGCTTTGGCTGTAACGCCCGAGGGCGAGCCCACGCGCATCACGCTGACCTACCCGGCGCTGAACAGTGCCCGGCACGTCGCGTTCGTGGTGGCCGGTGCCGACAAGCATGACGTACTGGCCCGGGTGCGGGCGCATGACCCGGCCGAACCCGCGTCGTTCATCGCGCCGGTTGGGGCATTGCACTGGTTTACCGACGCGGCGGCAAGCGGTGCTTGAGCCGCATGTCGACGACCTTACCAGCGACAGTACGCGCGCGCTGTTAGCCCTACATCTGGCAGGGATGCACGCCAGCTCGCCCCCGGGCACCGTGTTCGCACTTGATTTGAGCGGCCTACAGAACCCGGCGGTTACAGTCTGGACCGTTTGAGACGGCAAAAACGCGGTGGGCGTGGGCGCGTTGAAAATGCTCGATGATGGCGTGGGCGAGCTAAAATCCATGCGCACGCACCCCAGCCATATCCGCAGGGGCGTGGCTGCCATACGGTTGGCCCACATCGTGGCCGAGGCCGAGCGCCGGAGACTGCGCCGATTGAGCCTGGAAACTGGTCGCGGCCCGGCGTTCGAGCCGGCATTGGCACTTTATCGTAGGCGTGGGTTCCGGGACGGCACGGCCTTTAGCGACTACGCACCCAACGCGTTTAGCCAGTTTCTACACCTTGAACTGGCTGACTAGATTAGAAGCCGGAACGATGCCGAACAAACTGACCCGGTATCCCGGGCCAGTCCACATGCCGCGCCAACAAAAAGTTAAGCGGGATTAGTACCGGTAGAGCTCGTGCTTATACGGACCCGACACTGGCGCACCGATGTACTCGGCCTGCTTCGGCGTGAGCTTCGTCAGCGCCGCGCCAACCTTTGCCAGATGGAGCGCCGCAACCTTCTCATCGAGGTGCTTCGGTAGCGTGTAGACCTGGTTCTGATACTGGCCGGGCCTGGCAGTCCATAACTCGATCTGCGCCAGTACCTGGTTGGTAAACGAGGCGGACATTACGAAGCTTGGGTGACCGGTTGCGTTGCCAAGGTTCACGAGCCGGCCTTCGCTGAGCACGATTAGGCGCTTGCCGTCCGGGAACACGACCTCGTCCACCTGGGGCTTTACGTTCTCCCAGCGGAAGTTACGCAGGCCCTCGATCTGAATCTCGCTATCGAAGTGGCCGATATTGCAGACGATGGCGCGATTTTTCATAGCGCGCATGTGGTCGACGGTCAGGACGTCGATGTTGCCCGTTGCAGTCACAAAAATGTCGCCGCGTGTCGCTGCGTCGTCCATGGTCACGACCTCATACCCCTCCATCGCGGCTTGCAACGCGCAAATCGGGTCGATTTCGGTTACCAGCACGCGGCAACCGCCGTTCTTGAGGCTGGCGGCCGAGCCCTTGCCCACGTCGCCATAGCCGGCCACGACTGCGACTTTGCCGGCCATCATCACGTCCGTACCGCGACGGATGGCGTCGACCAGGCTTTCTTTACAGCCATACAGATTGTCGAACTTCGACTTGGTCACGCTGTCATTGACGTTGATGGCGGGCATCTTAAGCGCGCCGGACTTCGCCATTTCCCATAGGCGATGGACGCCCGTGGTGGTCTCCTCGCTCAGGCCCTTGATGCCCGGCAGCAGGTCCGGATGGTTGTCGTGGATAACCTTCGTCAGGTCCCCGCCATCATCGAGGATCAGGTTAGGCGTCCAGCCATTCGGGCCACGCACGGTCGCTTCGATACAGGCCCAGAACTCCTCCTCCGTCATACCCTTCCAGGCGAAAACGGGCACACCGGCTGCAGCGACAGCGGCGGCGGCGTGTTCCTGGGTTGAGAAGATGTTGCAGCTCGACCAGCGGACCGTAGCACCCAGCGCGGTCAGGGTCTCGATCAGCACGGCCGTCTGGATCGTCATGTGCAACGAGCCGACGATGCGCGCACCCTTGAGCACCTGGGACGGGCCATATTCTTGGCGCAGCGCCATCAGGCCGGGCATCTCATCCTCGGCCATGAGAATTTCTTTGCGGCCATAGGCGGCTAGGCTGATGTCACGGACTTTGTAGTCGTGGGCTGGATCGGCGGCAACGTTCACGTCTGGCATCGGGCGCTCCTCATTGGGTGGCGGCGTCATATAAGGATATCTTTAAGTGTGCAATGCCGGCCTGAACGTCATCCCTGCAATGCCGATTGCGCGAGCGCTAGCCCCGCGGCTGCGCCATTATTGACGACATGCGCCAGAATGGAGGCGCGTACGCTACCGCCCACGTGCCGGATCACGCTGAACATTACCGCTGCTGGGATCAGCAGCAACGGGTAGAACAGTGTGTTGCCAACGTGCAGCAACAACCAAAGCATGCCGGTGAGGGTCGATACGGCCACGGGCGACCAGACACGTCGCAGCCCGGTCCACAGCCAACCGCGAAAGAACAGCTCCTCACCAAGTGGGGCCAAGATCACGATCAACACGGTCCCGGGAAGCATCCACATTGTGCCGTCAAAAAAGAAGCCATTCAGGATTTCGGCCGCTTTCATCTCCTTCGCGACAGCCGGAATGGTTTGTGCGGCGGTAAGTACGATACCACTTACGATCAGTTGCAGCAGAGAAAGTGCCACGACCAGTCGGACCCGGCGGATCGGCTGATCGCCAAGCCCAGCCTGAATGTTACCTGTGCCAATTCGCCGTCCCTGTCGCCAGCTAGCGAGTAGAAACCCGGCTTGCGTTGCAACGGCCGACAAAGCGAGTTCGGGCCGTAGGTCGGCCGGGATGGGCGCTGCCAGTGTGACGACGCCAAGCGCCCAGTCGACGAGCCACACGATACCCATGACCAGCACGGTCAGACCCACTGACATAAACATCCACCACAACGCAGCGCCGATCAGCCGCCAGGGGCCGCCCGGCGTTCTGAAATCCGGCGTCCTGAAACCCTGTTTCCCGACGCCGGGCAAGCTAGGTGTTCATGGCGTCGAAAAAGTCCTGGTTTGTCTTGCTGTACTTCAGCTTATCTAACAGAAAGTCCATTGCATCTGTCATGCCCATCGGGCTCAGGATACGGCGCAAAACCCACATTTTCGATAGTGTCGCCCGCTCGACCAACAGTTCCTCCTTCCGCGTGCCTGACTTCGTGATGTCGATGGCAGGAAAGGTGCGTTTATCCGATAGTTTACGATCCAGAATGATCTCGCTGTTGCCGGTGCCCTTGAACTCTTCGAAGATGACTTCGTCCATACGGCTGCCGGTATCGATCAGGGCGGTGGCGATAATGGTCAGCGAACCGCCTTCCTCAATATTACGGGCCGCGCCGAAGAACCGTTTTGGCCGTTGCAGCGCGTTGGCGTCCACGCCGCCGGTCAAGACCTTGCCACTGCTGGGTACGACGGTGTTGTAGGCGCGGGCCAGCCGCGTGATGCTATCCAACAGGATGACAACGTCGCGCTTGTGCTCGACCAGGCGCTTGGCCTTTTCCAGCACCATCTCGGTGACGGCTACGTGCCGGGTCGCGGGTTCGTCGAACGTACTGGCAACAACTTCGCCCTTCACGGTGCGGCTCATATCCGTCACTTCCTCCGGCCGCTCGTCGATCAGCAGCACGATCAGGAAGATTTCCGGGTGGTTGGCGGCAATGGCGGTGGCGATATTTTGCAGCATTACCGTCTTCCCCGTCCGCGGTGGGGCCACGATGAGGGCGCGCTGGCCCATGCCGATTGGAGCAATCAAATCGATAACCCGGGGTGTCATATCTTTGCCGGG
>JAYVTX010000352.1:0-3901 GCA_043788425.1 Rhodospirillales bacterium | reverse complement strand
TCCTGCCCACGCTGGGTGGTGCACGCGGCGTTTGAAACGCCGGGTCAGGTGCAGGTGCAAGTGGCGCAGTTGCCGGACGGCGCGACCTATTTGTGTTTTGCCCGGTGTACCGTGGGCCGGGCCAAACACTGGGGCGAGCCGGCACCCCGCCACGTGATCGCGATGGGGTGTGAGGTCGGGCATGCGTCCGAGGTTGTTTACGCCGACGGCCTGGATTTGGATCAGGCCGCCGTCGGCATCGGCCTGTCGTGTCGGCTGTGCGAGCGGGAGAACTGCCGCAGCCGGGCCTTTCCGCCGCTGGAGCACCGGCTGGCGCTGGACCCGGATTTGGCCAGCGACAGCCCCTATAAGTTTGTGCCGCGGCGGTAGGCGTTAGCCCTTTGCCGCCCACTCGTTTCCGCGTGGAGGTTCAACATGGAAAACGCGCGAGCCCTAACCCTACGGCTTTACGTTCTTATCCATGCAGGCACCCAGCTCCTGCAACGCCTTGCTGGACCCAGCCAAGCTCCATTCCACGTTGGTCGCGCCGAGGGTCACATTGAGCGTATTCCCGTCACGCAGCAGGTCGAACATCGGCTTGGTCTGCGGTACGTCGGCGCTTACGGTGTTGGCTGTGTCCGTGCTGGCGTCGAGCTTATACTCCTTGCCGCCATCGACATTCCAGGTGCCGTCGACCGGGTCGCCCTTACGCAGGCGCAGCAACTCCGAATGAACGAGGATCGCTAGCGACTGCCCGGCAGCGACGAAGCCCAATTCCGTCTCCCCATCGATGGCGATGCACCCCTTGTGGGCGCCCGGCTCACCGATCGGCTCGATTTTGTAGGCGGCTTGGGCAGTCGTGGTCAGCAGAAGGGCGGCGGCGATCAGGGTCGGGCGGGTCATGGCTGTCCTTTGGTGGAAGATCGGCTTGTCAAGGGCTAACCTGTAACGGAGGCGATGGGTGGGCAAGCCATAAACCCCGATAATGATGAATAATGTCCAAAGCGGCAGCGTTGGGCCTGTGCTAACATCCGTCCGGTATAAGGGGACAGTCATGACCAACGCGACGGCCTGGGCCATGCTGATTATGGCAGGCCTGCTGGATGTCGGTTGGGCGGTCACGCTGAAATATGCGGAGGGGTACACCAAGCTGTGGTGGTCCATCGCATCGCTAGTTCTGCTGGCCGGGTTTGTCGTTCTACTGGGGCGGGCACTGGCGGTGCTGCCGGTAGGTGTCGCCTACACCGCATGGACCGGGATCGGCGCGGTTGGCACGGTCGCGATCGGTGTCGCGTTGTTTGGTGAGGGGCTGGGCTGGATCAAGCTGGCCGGCGTCGGCCTGGTGCTGGCGGGCGTCGTGGTTCTGAAATTCGCACCGGAGTAAGCGCATGACCATTCCCGCCGGCACCCGTATCGGCCATGTGCACCTAAAGGTTGCGGACCTCGAACGGGCGCTGGCGTTCTACGTCGGCGTACTGGGGTTCAGCATGACCCAGCGTTATGGGCCGCAGGCAGCGTTTGTGTCGGCGGGCGGCTATCACCACCATATCGGGCTAAACACATGGGAGAGCAGGGGTGGTATGCCGCCCGCGCCGGGCACAACGGGACTTTATCACACCGCCATCCTGTACCCGACCCGGGCAGACCTGGCGGAAGCATATCGCCGGGTGCTCGCGGCTGGCATCCCCCTCGATGGTGCTGCCGACCATGGCGTGAGCGAGGCGCTCTACCTGCGCGACCCAGACCAAAACGGGATCGAGCTATATTGGGACAAGCCGGAATCCGAGTGGCCGCGGGACGCCCAGGGCGGCCTAGCCATGGTTAATGACCGGCTCGACCTGGTAGCGCTGGCCGCGTTGTTTTAGGCAACTGGCCCCTCTTTTTCCGGAACGGCCGACAAGGCCCGCGGCAGTGTCTGGTCGTCGACCTTGAACAGTTCCCGACCGGCCAGGCCCGCCAGCGTCGCCCCAGCAATAGGCGCCACCCAAAACATCCAGAGTTGCCCGATATAGGCGGCACCCGCGAACAACGCCGGGCCGGTGCTGCGCGCCGGATTGACCGATGTGTTGGTGACCGGGATGGAAACCAGATGGATCAGGGTCAATGCCAACCCAATCGCGATCGGCGCGAACCCGGCGGGCGCCCGGGCCGATGTGGAACCCAAGATCACGATCAGAAACAGGAACGTCAGCAGCATCTCGGTCACAAACGCGGAGAGGAGACTGTATTTACCCGGGCTAAGGGCGTCGTAGCCATTCGACGCAAACCCACCCAGGACGAAGTCGGGTTTTCCGCTTGCGACCAAGTACAGTAGGCCGGCGGCAACGATGGCCGCCGCAACTTGGGTGATGATGTATGGCAGTACGAGCGGCGTCTCCACCCGGCCGCCCACCCATAGTCCGATCGTGACGGCCGGATTGAAGTGCCCGCCGGATATGTGGCCGACCGCGTAGGCCATGCACAGCACCGTCAGGCCGAATGCTAGTGCCACGCCGGCGAAGCCAATGCCCAGCCCACCCGGAAACGCTGCCGCCAGCACCGCGCTGCCGCACCCGCCAAAGGTGAGGGTGAAGGTGCCGAGGAATTCAGCGCCCAGTCGGGTGGAAAGCTTCATTGTGTTGGTACCAGTCCGTCGGGGTTCATTTCGGCACGCAATACTGAGACTAAATAAAACGGGCGACGGTGGATATACAAGAGGGTAAAAGAAGGCGACCACGCGAATGCTTCATGAATGCGCCGTGACACCCGGCTATCGGCGTCGGCACCGCTGAAGTAGTGGTTGGCAAGCAAACATATTCCGCCGGGTGCCAGTAAACGCTGGCTGCGTATTGCCAAACCCTTCAGGGTCCCATCATCCAGCGGATGCAAGTAGTATAGCGTATCCGTCAACACCAGTAAATCGAACTGCCCATCGAGGGACGGCGATAGGTCGAAGATATCCGCCTGCCCAAACGTAAGACCTGGCAGGCCGGTCGACGCCGCAAGGGCCACGTCGACAGCACCCTGCGCCACATCCAGCCCCAGGACGGTCTCCGCATGGGCGGTCAGCATCCTGCTCATCAGCCCCACGCCGCAGCCGAGGTCCAATGCCGACCGAAAACGCCGGTCTGGCAGGAAGGAAAGCAGGGTTTCGTACTTGCGGCGTTGATAACGATACGCGGGATCGGCGGACGCCCACGGGTCCGGGTTGGTATATGCGGCCTCAAAAGCAGCACGACCACCAATCTGGGCGCGATTTCGGCGAATGGCGGCGTCGGTCCGCGCTGATTGGAGGAACAGGCCCACATCCCGCCATGACATGAAGTGTGCCGCCTGCAGGGCCGATCGAAGGGACAAAGGACTCTCCCGCTGACAGACCACGGTATGGCGGGAGACGGCCGTGACGACAAGATAAAGCACTCGACGGCGGCAGGCCGCGTCGCCACATAGGACCCATGCTATCAACTCTCGCACAGAAAATGCTCGACGCGCCGCCAGTGACGTTTAAGCCGCTGCGACAGGCACCCAAGACAGGTGGCAAGCCGCTCCGGGTCACGTCCCCCTATGACCCGGCCGGCGATCAGCCGACGGCGTTGCGCGATTTGCTGGCGGGGGTCGCGCAGGATGAGCGGGACCAGGTGCTGCTGGGCGTGACCGGCTCGGGCAAGACGTTCACGATGGCCAAGGTGATCGAGGCCGTGAACCGCCCGACGCTTGTGCTGGCCCCGAACAAGACGCTGGCGGCGCAATTGTATGGGGAGATGAAAAACTTCTTCCCCGATAACGCCGTCGAATACTTCGTCAGCTACTACGACTATTATCAGCCTGAAGCGTATGTGCCGCGTACCGACACGTACATTGAAAAAGACAGCCAAATCAACGAAGCGATTGACCGCATGCGCCACAGCGCCACCCAGTCGCTGCTGGAACGCAACGATGTCGT
>JAYVTX010000351.1:0-2824 GCA_043788425.1 Rhodospirillales bacterium | reverse complement strand
GGGATGGCGTGATCATCCCGGCCCATACCCAATAATCATATCCGATAGTCATGTCCGATAATCCGGCCGGACGGATCGCGCCGCCCGCCTTCGTACACGACCCGGCGCTGGAGGCCGTGATGCTGGCGCTACCGGGCGTGCGAATCGTGGGCGGCGCGGTGCGGGATACGCTCGCGGGCCGGCCAGTGAGCGACGTGGACCTGGCCACCCCGCTCGACCCCGGCGCGGTCACGGCCGCGCTCACGGCCGCGGGCCTACGCGCCCTACCGACTGGTATCGCGCACGGCACGGTCACCGCACTCAGTCACGGCGTCCCGTTCGAGGTCACGACGCTGCGCCGCGATCACGACACCGACGGTCGGCACGCGCGCGTGGAGTGGACGAACGACTGGCGGGAGGATGCGGCGCGGCGGGACTTCACCTTCAACGCGCTATCGATGACGCCGGACGGATCGGTGTGGGATTATTTTGACGGCCGCGCGGATCTGGCCGCGGGCACGGTCCGCTTTGTCGGCGACCCGGCGCTGCGCATTGCCGAGGATTACCTCCGCATCCCGCGCTTCTTCCGGTTTCACGCCCGCTATGGCCACGGCGTGCCGGATCCGCGGGCCTTGGCGGCAATTCGGGCGGGGCTGCCAGGCCTGGCGCGCCTTTCGCCCGAACGGGTATGGAGCGAGCTGAAACGCATTCTGTCCACGCCCGACCCGCGCGCTGCCGTGGTGCTGATGGCGGAGCTGGGCGTGTTGGACGCGCTGGTTCCGGGCGCCGATCCGGGCGGCCTGGCGCGTCTGCCATCCGAAGCGCCGGCCGATCCACTGCTACGGTTGGAGGCGTTGCGTCCGGGTGCGGCGGCGCTGGCGGGACCACTGCGGATGTCGCTGCACGAACGTGACGCGCTGCTGGCGCTGAGCGGCCCGCCACCCGCGGACGCCATGGACGATGCCGCGCTGCGCCGTCTGCTGGCCGACGCTCCGGCAGACGCCGTGATCGGCCGCGCCTGGCTTACGGGTGGCGCCGTGGTCGATCGACTGCGCGCGCTGAACCGTCCGGTCTTTCCGCTGGAAGGGAGAGACGTTGTCGCACGGGGCGTCCCACCCGGCCCGGCCGTGGGCGAGCATCTGCGCGCTGTCCGCGGCTGGTGGATGGATGGCGGGTGTGATGCCGGGCGCGACGCGTGCCTGGCGCACCTTGCCGCACGCCTGGCTGCCTGATACGGCCGCCCCATGACATCCCAGCACCGGCCGTCGAACGCGCTGCTATGGCGGCTGTGGCGGGAGCATGTGCGACAGCATCGGGCGCAGCTGGCGATTATCCTGGTGCTGACCGCGCTCATGGCGGGTCTGACGGCGCTGTACCCGGTCGTGATCCAGCGCGCGTTCTCGCTGTTCACGGCCAAGGATCAGCGTATCCTCTATCAAATCCCGGCCATCGTCGTCGCGGTCACCGCCGCGAAGGCCGCCGCGCAATATGGCCAGACGGTCTTGGTGCAAAGCCTCGTGCTGCGTGTCATCCGCGCCCTGCAGGGCCGTATGTTCGCCCACCTGACCCACGCCGATCTGGCGCAGGTCGAGCGGGAGGCGCCGGCACAGCTCGCTGCCCGGTTCACGACCGACGCCGCGGTGATCCGGGAGGCGCTGACCCGGGCTGTAAACGGCCTGAAGGATGGCGTCACGATCGTGGGCCTGGTGCTGTCGATGCTGTACCTCGACTGGGTGCTGAGTGCGATCGCCGCTGCGCTGTACCCGCTGGCGGCGGTGCCGATCCAGCGCCTGGGCAAACGCATCCGCCGCGCATCGGGCGGTATGCAGGAGCGCGTGGGGGAGACGGCGGCGCTGCTGCATGAGAGCTTTGCCCAGGCCCGGACGGTTCGCGCCTATGCCCTGGAGGAAACCGAGCAGCGCCGGGCCGAAGGCGCGTTCATGGATCTGTACCGCGCGCTGTTGCGCATGAGCCGCAGCCGCGCCCGGGTCGATCCGTTGCTGGAGGTTCTGGGCGGCACCGCGGTTGCGGCCGTGATCGGCTTTGCCGGCTGGCGCGCGTCGCAGGGCAACGGCTCGGTCGGCGAGTTTACCGGGTTCGTCGCCGCGCTGCTGATGGCGGCCCAACCGTTGCGGGCGCTGGGGTCGATGAATGCCGCATTGCAGGAGGGTCTGGCCGGGCTAGAGCGTGTGTTCGGCATAATCGACGAGCCGCCCGGCATCGTGGACCGGCCGGGCGCGCCGCCGCTACCGCCGGGCCGGGGCCGGCTGGTGTTCGACCAGGTGGGTTTCACCTATCCGGATGGCCGTATTGGGCTGCATAATTTAAGTTTCGTGGCCGAGCCAGGCACCACCGTGGCGTTGGTGGGGCCGTCAGGGTCGGGCAAAAGTACGGCGCTGGCGCTTATCCCCCGCCTGCAGGACGTGGGCGCCGGCCGGGTCACGATCGATGGCACCGACATCCGCGGTGTGGCGTTGGCCAGCCTGCGCGATGGAATCGCCTATGTCGGGCAGGACGCGCTGCTGTTTGACGATACGGTTGCAGCCAATATTCGCATGGGTCGGCCAGGTGCCACCGATGCGACCGTGGCCGCGGCGGCAGAGGCTGCGGCGGCCGGGTTCGTGCGGGACCTGCCGGAAGGATTCCACACCCGCGTCGGGCCCGGGGGGCAGCGCCTGTCGGGCGGGCAGCGGCAGCGCATCGCCCTGGCCCGGGCGTTACTGCGTGATCCGCGCATCCTTCTGTTGGATGAGGCGACGAGCGCGTTAGATGCCGAGAGTGAGGCCGCGGTGCAACGGGCACTGGCGACGTTGCGGGCGGGGCGCACGACCATCATTGTCGCCCA
>JAYVTX010000350.1:0-7095 GCA_043788425.1 Rhodospirillales bacterium | reverse complement strand
GCTCGCAACACGGCCGTGCTGATTGGCATTTTGGTCGGGTACACCATCACGCTGTCGCTCGGCTGGGGCGACTTCAAGGGTCTCGATGCCCAGCCTTGGGTCGCGATCATCTACCCGTTCCAGTTCGGGCTGCCGACGTTCGACCTGGTCGCGTGCGTGTCGATGTGCATGGTGATGATCGTGGTCATGATCGAGAGTACGGGCATGTTCCTGGCACTCGGCACCATGGTCGGCGTGCCGGTGGGACCGGTGCAGCTGGCGCGCGGCCTGCGGGCGGATGGCGTGGGCACGCTGATCGGCGGCGTGTTCAACACGTTCCCCTACACCTCGTTTTCGCAGAATGTCGGTCTGGTCGGCGTCACGGGTGTCACGAGCCCGATGGTCTGCGTCGTGGGCGGTGTCATCATGATCCTGCTCGGGCTGCTGCCCAAGGTCGCGTTCGTCGCCGCCTCCATTCCGCAAAGCGTGCTGGGCGGCGCCGGCATCGTCATGTTCGGCATGGTCGCCGCGACAGGTATCCGCATTCTCGCCAGCGTCGATTATGAGCGGCAGCGCGGTAACGCGATCATCGTTGCCGTGGCGATCGGGTTCGGCATGATCCCGCTCGTCTCGCCCACGCTATTTCGTGCGGCCCCCGAGATGTTGCGGACGTTGCTCGACAGCGGCATCCTGCTGGCATGCGTGGCGGCAGTCGTGTTGAACGCTTTCTTCAACGGGGCTGGTACCGACACCGGCACCGGCACTGGCACCGCGCCCGTGATCGTATCCGACCACGCCTGAGGAGCCTTAATCGATGCCGTTGCTGAGTAATTCGTACGGAAAGGGCCGAGTGCGCGTCATGCGCGTGCATCGGGACGGCGACCATAACGAGGTCCGTGAGCTGAGCGTGCTTACGATGCTGCAGGGCGGGTTCGATGCGGCCTACACCGCCGGGGACAACCACGCCGTGATCGCGACGGACACGATCAAAAACATGGCCTACATCGTCGCGCGGGAAAACATGACCGCCTGTGCGGAAACGTACGCGCATCGTTTGGCCAGCCGTTTCCTCGACCGGTACCCGCAGGTCGAGCAGGCGACGGTGCAGACGACCGAAACTAAATGGGTGCGTGCGACCCTGGGTGGTGTTCTGCATCCGCACAGCTTTGTGCTCGACAGCAACGGTCAGCCCACGGCGCGGGTGACGGCGGCGCGCGACGGGTCGGTCACCACTGCGTCGGGGATTGCCGGGTTCACGTTCCTGAAATCAACGCAGTCCGGCTGGGTCGGCTACGTCATGGACGAGTACACAACGCTGGGTGAAACGACCGACCGGATCGCCGCGACTGCGATGGACGCGACCTGGACCTGGCGGTCGGTACCGGACGACTACCCGGCGGCCAACGCGCTTGTGCTCTCGACCATGCTGGAGGTGTTCGGCACGACGTATAGCCACGGCGTGCAGGACAGCCTGTACCGGATGGGTGAGGCCGCTCTCGCAGCCGTGCCGGCGCTTGCGACGGTCAGCATGGCGTGTCCGAACAAGCACTATATCCCGGTCAACCTCGACCATTTCGGGCTGAGTGGCGACAACCAGGTGTTCGTATCGACCGACGAGCCGCACGGCCAGATCGAGTGCACTATCGGGCGGGCGCCGGCGTGAAGCGGGATCGCGCTACCGCGTCAGGATGGGCGTAACTGGCTTTTCGCCCGCAGCCGAGGCGGCCGGCCCGCTTCGAACGGATCGCGATCGCGCGTTGCATCTCGCCTGCTTTGTGTAGCGACACTACAGGCGCCAAGCGTGATGGCGAGCGCGGCACTCAGCGTGGCTCGGGGACAGATGGAGGTCATTTTCAACCTCCGCACGCCCCCGACCAAGCACTCACGACAGTCGGGGCCGGAGAAAATTCTCCAGCCCCGACCCGGCTGTCAGGTCAGAAATGGACCGTGGTTGCAATAAAGGGCGCGTTCTCGATGGAGCCCTTTGTCTTGGTGTGATCGCTACCGAACTTGTTCCACCAATATTGGAACCCGATGCTGAGATCGAGGAACTGCTTTTTGTTCAGCACGACATCACCCAGGTCGAGCGTAAGGCGCGTCTGTGACAGGATTTCCGTCGCAGTCTTGACCCCGAACAGGTCGCGGCCCTTTGGCGTGACAAGGTTGGTGAAGCCCTCGATCCGCAGCGGCAGACCGGTAAAGGGAAGCGGGAATTGGTATACCGCTTCGATTTCGAGTGTCGGCTGGAACTGGATGTACTTGCCCACAATGCCGTTATGGTTCCACTCCTGCGCATAGTGCACGCCGATATTTAGGAAACCCGGTACGTCGAAGTGGAAGTTCGGGCCGGCAACGACCAGCCATTTGTACGAGCCGAACGACGTGTTCTTGGTGTTATGGTCGAACCCGGCCTCGAACGTGGCGTCGCGGAGCGGGCCGGCTGGGAACAGCTTGGTCCCGAAGATAGCGTGCGGCGCCAGCTGGCCACGGTAGACGAAGTAGAGCTCTTCGGCGCCGCTGCCTGACTTCTCTTGCGGATCGTTGTGGTCGGACTTGAGGTAGTCGAGGTTGATAAAGTTCGAGCCGTATTTGAACGCATCGACGTGCGTGAACGAAATGGTATTCTTGGTGATCGGAATGCCGCTCGGGTTTTTGGCGTTGCTGATGGCGGGCTCTTTAAACTCGGTGCCGAATCGATAACCGATGCTGTTATCCTGGAAGAGGAAAAAGCCTGGGGCCTGCTGTGCGGCGACATTTACTGCCGGCGCTGTCTGATCCTTGAGCGGTGCAGGGGCGACCGCGCGCGCCGGGTCGGTCTCGGTTTGGGCCCGTACGGACCCGGATGCGAGCGCAAACCCGGCGGCGGCGACAATGCCTCGAACAAGTTTTGAGTTACGATGTGTCATTCCAATTCCTTCGGTGTCGCAGGTTGAGGCAGTGTCGGGCGACGTCACGCACGACCTCGTTACCGCACAATCTCGTAATAATCTGAGCCGATCAAGCGGCTTGAGCGATGTTTTTATGCATTGATCTACCAATACTGCCTATGACGTGGGCAAGCGCACTCTAAACCGGCAGAGAACTTGTAATAAATGACACCTTGTCCAACTGACCGGCTTATTGGCTAGAAACGGTCGACTTTCACGATAATTGCTGGCACGTTTTCTGCTTGGCAACGCCCGTGACTTTTCGATTGGATCAGACGCATGCAAAGACGCGACTTTACCCGCCTGCTCGCACTCGGAAGCGCCGGGGCCACACTGCCAATCCTCGAGAGCCGGGCTGCGACGGCCGCACCGTTTAAGGTCGGCTTTATCTACATCGGGCCTGTGGGCGATTTCGGCTGGACGTACCAGCACGATATCGGCCGCAAGGAGATGGTCGCCGCCCTGGGAAGCGCCGTCCAGGCAACGTTCGTCGAAAACGTGGCAGAGGGGCCGGACTCTGAAAAGGTTATGAACGACCTGGCCAACTCAGGCCATAAAATGATCTTCGCAACCTCGTTCGGCTACATGAACTACGTCATCAACTCCGCCAAACGGCACCCGGGCGTGCTGTACGAGCACGCAACCGGCTACAAGCGGGCCGCCAACGTGTCGACGTACAACATCCGGTTTTACCAGGCGCGCTACGTTCAGGGCGTGATCGCGGGCAAGATGAGCAAGACGGGCGTGGCCGGCTACGTCGGTTCGCTGCCCGTGCCCGAAGTGGTGCAGGGCATGAACGCGTTCCTGCTGGGCATGCAATCGGTCAATCCGGCCGCCCGGGTGAAGTTCATTCTGATCAACTCCTGGTACGACCCGCCGAAAGAAGGTGAGGCCGCCCGCGCCCTCATGGACCAAGGCTGCGACATCATCACCCAGCATACCGACAGCCCGGCGCCGCTGCAGGCCGTGTCGAGCCGTGGATTGAAGGGCTTTGGCCAGTCGACCGACATGTCGAAGTTCGCACCCGACGCCGAGCTGACCGCCGCCATCGATATCTGGGGTCCGTACTACACCCAGCGTGTCAAGGCAGCGATGGCCGGCACCTGGAAGAGCCAGGACGTTTGGGGCGGGTTTGATAGTGGCATGCTGATGCTGTCACCGTTCAAAAACATGCCTGCCGATGTCGAGGCGCTGGCCAACTCGACGATGGCGGATATTCGCTCGGGCAAAAATAAAGTCTTCGCCGGGCCGTTGACCGACCAGGCGGGCGCGACAAAGCTGCCGGCCGGTGCCGTGATGGACGACGCCGGGTTGTCGGGGATGCAATGGCTGCTGAAGGGGATCGACGGCAAGCTGACCTGACAATGGATACGGATGCCCCGCTGCTGGAGCTACGGGGCATCACCAAGCAGTATCCCGGGTGCCTCGCCAATGACGGCGTGTCGCTCACGATCAGGCATGGCGAAATCCACGCGTTGCTGGGTGAGAACGGGGCGGGCAAGAGCACGCTGGTCAAGACCATCTACGGTCTCGTCCGACCCGATGCCGGAGAGATCCGGTGGAACGGTCAGCCCATCACCATCGCCGGACCGAGGCAGGCGCAGCAGCGCGGCATCGGCATGGTCTTCCAGCATTTCTCACTGTTTGAGGCGCTGACGGTCGAGGAAAACATCGCGCTCGGGCTTGGTGCGGACCAGGACCGGGACCGGGCGGCGCTGCGGGAGCGGATTGTGCGCATATCCACGTCCTACGGTCTGCCGCTCGACCCGGCGCGCATCGTACACGATCTGTCGGTGGGCGAGCGTCAGCGGATCGAGGTCGTGCGCTGCCTGCTGCAGCAGCCGCAGCTGCTGATCATGGACGAACCGACCTCCGTCCTCACGCCGTCGGAGGTGCAGACGCTGTTCACAACACTGCGTCGGCTCGCGTCCGAGGGGTGTTCGGTCCTGTACATCAGCCACAAGCTGGAGGAGGTGCGTACGCTCTGTTCGAGTGCCACCGTCATGCGGCTGGGGCGGACGGTCGGACATTGCACCCCGTCGGAGCGGACGGTGGGTGAGCTTGCGTCGCTGATGCTGGGTGCCACGCTGGCCACACCGAACGCGGCGCCGCGCAAGCAACCGGCGCCCGGCGTGCCGCCTCGGTTGCTGGTCGACCGGCTGACGATCCGCTCGCCGCACCCGTTCGGGACCGACCTGCGTGGCGTCAGCCTGGCCGTCCATGGGGGCGAGGTCCTGGGCCTGGCGGGCATCGCGGGCAATGGCCAGTCGGAGCTGATGGACGCCCTGTCGGGAGAAGTGCTGGCCGGTCGGCCGGAGACGATCCGGATCGATGGGGTCGGCGCCGGGCACATGGGGCCGCAGGCACGGCGGCGGCTCCGCAGCTGTTTTGTACCGGAGGAACGCAACGGCCATGGGGCGGTCACGACCATGACGCTGGCGGAGAACGCGTTCCTGTCCGGGGCCACCCGCCGGGCGCTCACCTGGTTCGGCGTAATCGACCGCCGCCGCACGGCCGATTTCGCCGAGAGTATCATCCGCACGTTCGATGTCCGCACGACCGGGCCAGGGGCGGAGGCGCGGTCGCTCTCGGGCGGAAACCTGCAAAAATTCCTGGTTGGGCGCGAAGTGCTGCAGGACCCGGCCGTGCTGGTGATCAATCAACCGACTTGGGGCGTGGATGCCGGAGCGGCGCAGGCGATCCATGCGGCGATCCGGGTTTTGGCCGAGGCGGGGACGGCGGTGCTTATCATCTCGCAGGACCTGGACGAACTGCTGGCGGTCGCCGACCGGATCGCCGTCATCGCGAGCGGCACATTGTCCGACGCGATGCCAGTCGGGGACGCGACAGTCGAGTCGATCGGTCGGCTGATGGGTGCGGGCGCCGAGCCGGTTGCGCATGCTGCTTAGCCTGCAGGAGCGCGGTGCCGACTCGCAATGGTGGCGCTATGCCTCGCCGCTGTTGGCGTTGGCGCTCACCGGCCTGATCACGGGCGCCCTCTTTGCCGCCATGGGCCGCCCGCCGCTGGCGACGGTCGCCACCTTTCTGATCACGCCCTTGCTGCAACAAGACGGGCTCGAGGCGCTGGTGATCAAGGCCGCGCCCCTGATCCTGATGGGCGCCGGCTTGGCCGCGGCCTATCGCGCGAACGTCTGGAATATCGGGACGGAGGGGCAGTTCACGCTGGGCGCCATCGCGGCCGGGGGCGTGGCGCTGGCGCTACCGGATGCGCCCGGCTGGATTGCCTACCCGGCCGTCATGGTGGCCGGCGCGCTGGGCGGTATGGCGGGGGGCGGGATGGTGGCCTGGCTTCGGACCCGGTTTAACGCCAACGAGATTCTGACCAGCCTCATGCTGACGTATGTTCTGCAATACGTCCTGGTCTGGCTCGTGACGGGGCCGTGGCGCGACCCGATGGGGTTCGGCTTTCCGCAGACGGCCCTGTTTTCGGACGAGGCGCGGGGGCCGCGGCTGCTGGACGGCACCCTGCATCCGGGTGTGGTGCTCGCCCCCGTGCTTGCGTTGGTGCTGTGGTTCGTGATGCAGCGGACGGCGCTGGGGTTCCGGCTGCGCGTGCTGGGGCAGGCGCCGCGGGCGGCCGGGTTCGCCGGGTTCAGCGGGTCGCGGCTGGTGTGGATGGCGCTGCTGATCAGCGGCGGTTTCGCGGGTCTGGCGGGCATGTTCGAGGCGACAGGGACGCTGGGCCAACTGACGACGTCGCTTTCGCCGGGTTACGGCTTTACGGCCATTATCGTGGCGTTCATCGGCCGGCTCAGCCCGCTTGGCGCGATCCCGGCCGGTTTGCTGCTGGCGCTTTCGTATTTGGGCGGCGACGCGGCGCAGATCAATTTGGGGCTGCCCAATGCCGTCACCGGGATATTCCAGGGTGTGCTGCTGTTTATGCTGCTCGCGTGCGACGTGCTGATCCGCTACCGCATCCGCTTCTCCGTGGCCCGGCCGGCCTGATGGACCTGCTGACCAACGCGCTGATCAGCATCATGCTGGCCTCGACTCCCTTGCTGCTGGCGGCGACGGGCGAGCTGGTGGCCGAGCGCGCGGGTGTGCTGAACCTGGGTGTCGAAGGCATGATGCTGGCGGGCGCCATTGCGGGGTTCGCGACGGCGTTGGGCACCGGGTCGGCGGGGCTGGGAGTGGCCGCCGGGCTGCTGGCGGGGGTGGCGCTGGCGCT
>JAYVTX010000349.1:0-4472 GCA_043788425.1 Rhodospirillales bacterium | reverse complement strand
TGTCGCCACCGGGCGGCCCGGCCCCGACCTATGCCGCCCTGCTGCGTAACAACATCCAAATCATGGTCGCGGCTATGAACCAGTAGGGCGATCACATCCTCCAGCTGTGATCAACGTTCACGCCACCGTTCGGGCCCGGTGCCGCTCTTGGGAGTGCGCTTTTGGGCGATAAATCCCGAGATCGGGGGTCACGCGGTTCAGCTATTGCTGCAGCAGGTTGCCGATCGCAGCACCGGCGGCTCCACCGCCAAACGCAATGGTTGTCATGATCGCAGCCAACCTGCCCCGGATCGGCAGCGACGGTGCCGCTGCCTGGGCGCGGGCTTGGTTCGCGACAAGGGCAATCTGGGTGCCAACCTCCACCAGTGACATGGCGACCAACAGCGCGGACCGTGATGCCTGCGCGCTCGTCGAGAACGTGAGCGCGGCAGCAGCGAGGGCGACGCCCACGGTGGATAAGCCGGTCAGCGCCACGATACGCGGCGACAGCGTCCGGCAGGCACGGCCGGACACGACAGCGGCGACTGCCCCGGCGCTGGCGATCGCAGCCCGTATCGTTGTTGACGCATGGGTGGCGGCCGGGAACAGCGCCCACCCCATATGGAAAACGGCAAACGCCAGAGCCTGCTGAGCGGCGGCACTTCGCAGCGCACCGACGGTTCTGAACAGCGTCAAAGGTGATGGCATCGGCGGGCGGACGACCGGTGCGGCATTGCTGGTTGGGTTTACCCATGCCGCAACCAGGCACGCCGATCCGGTGGCCGCGGCACCGACAACAAACAGGGCGCGCCACCCGATGACGATGGCAGCATCAGCGACCCAGGCCCGCGCGAACACAATGCCGAGCAGGCCAGACGCGATGATGAACCCAATGGCCTGAGCACGCTGGGCCTCGCCCACCAAGGTTGTGGCGCCGACCAGGATACGTTGTGTGAGCGCGCATCCCGCCCCGACCGCCAGAGCGGCAAGCACCACGCATTCTGGGTTGGGTGAAACGGCCAGGCAACATAGTGCGGCGGCAAGGAATATGCCGTGCCCGGCAAGGCCGCCGGGTCGCGATAGATCGCGGGAGAAACATGCTAGCCCAGCCACGCCGAACGCATATCCGAGTAAGGCCGCGCCCGGCGCCGTGGCGAGGATCGCGGAGTGGCCCAGTTCTGCATCCGTCTGGGCAATAACGGCCTGCATCCAATACAGAGACGAAACGGTAATTGCATTCGCTGTCACCAGCGCGGCCATCGCAAGCGTGCGAACGCGTGGGGAAGCGGTGAACTCCGTCATGTCATGAAGTGTCTCTTCTGTTTATTCATTATGGACACGCGCAATGACCACGTGCCAGTAATGAATTGCGCCAATAACGGCTTCTACGTGTCTACAAGTTTTCGGCGCTTGTCTAACCAAAAAGGTGTAAACAAATGTCAGTGCAGACCGTCAACGCCGTCACCTATACCGGTAAAGTCCGTCTGGGCAGCCAGGGCCCTGTGTTCAAGCCGACCGCCGACACCGGCAAGGTCCGTTTGGGCAGCCAAGGTCCCGTCTTCAAGCCAACCGCCGACACCGGCAAGGTTCGCCTCGGCAGCCAGGGTCCCTTGTTTCGCTAGTCACAAGCCTTGTCTTGCTGTCCTGCGGGGGTTTGCGTGAGCAACCCCCGGCTTGACCACGAGTATTTGCACTTTAGTCCAGGCGTCCGGGTCGGCATGGGTCGTAAAGCATGAGTACTGTCGACGAGCCTTTGGTGACCTTCCATCAGTTAGTCGAGGGCGGCCTTGCGCCTCAGCGTGCTGATCGGTCCGCGGGCGGGATGCTGCCAACCCGGGCTTACCGGTTCTGCGAAGCCGTGACGACTGCCTCAGCATTCGGCTGGTATGCCTTTCCACCGATCTCGTTCTCACTCATCTGGGACGGCACTTCGGTCCGATGGTCCTATGACGGCTACGATGGCTGGCTGCCGCTCGGCCGTGCGCAGTTTCCTAATTTCGGCGAGACCTTCGACCGGCAATCTCCGGAGCGGTTACGAGGATATTCGCCACCCTTTCTATCGGCGGTGCCCGAGCCCGGCGTCGTTCAGATATGGCCAGGACTGATGGCCCGCACGCGGCCGGGTTGGAGCCTACTGATCCGGCCACCGGCAAACCTCCCGAAGCAAGGTCCCTACGAGATGTTCGAGGGTATCGTCGAAACCGACCGCTGGTTCGGTCCGCTGTTCACCAACGTCAGGTTGACCAAAACCGACGTGCCGATCCTGTTCGACGCATCCTATCCGATCTACCAAATACAGCCGCTGCCGCGCTCCCTCTACGTCAGCGAGGACCTGAACCACACCGATCAGCGCGCTGGGGTTCAGGGAATGTCGGCTGCCGACTGGGTGGATTACGGCCAGACCGTACTCAAAGAGGGAACGGCGGCCGACATACCGTTCGGCGGTGACGCGCTAAAAGTTCGGCGCCGGCGTAAGGCCGTGCCGCTCGCTTAGGGCGGAAATATCTTTGTTCCTCTGCCCTGGCTATCTGTCCGGCTTCGGCCCAGCGATCCGGTCTGGCGTCACTGAATGAATTCGTCCCTGAGCGCTTCCTTTTCCGGCGATTGATTGTCTCCGCGGGTCAGCATCAGCCGCGACCAATCACGTAACAGAATGTCAGCTGCAGCTTTCGGCACTGGCTTGCTGAACAAATAGCCTTGCGCCTCGTCACAGCCGGCGCCTCGGATCCAGTCCAATTGCCGTTCGGTTTCCACCCCTTCCGCGATCGTCTCGATGCCGAGATCACACGCGAGCGAGGTGATTGCACGCACGATGGCCCCGCAATCGGCACGCACCGCCGCATCCGAGACGAACGAGCGGTCGATCTTGATCGTGTCGAAACGCAGTTCGCGGATGTGGGAAAGCGACGAGTAACCGGTGCCAAAATCATCGAGTGCAATGCGGACCCCAAGGCCACGGAGGCTCATGAGCACCTGCTCGGCGGCGCGAACAGACTGCACGATGCACGACTCAGTCACTTCAAATTCGAGACGGTGCGGCGACAGGCCAGTGTCAGCCAGCGTTTGGCTTACAGACTCAACCAGACCTGGGCTTGAGACCTGCCGCGAGGACAGGTTCACAAGGATCCGCACGGCGTCGGGCCACCCAAGAGCGTCTAGGCAAGCGCGTTTGAGCACCCAGAGCCCGATCGGCACGATCAGGCCGCTACTCTCGATGAGGGGGATGAATTCGCAGGCGGCGAGTAGGCCACGCAGCGGGTGGCGCCAGCGGATCAACGCCTCGAACCCGCTGATGGTGTCTCGTCTCAGATCGATTATGGGCTGGTAGAAAACCTCGAACTGCCCGTCATCCATTGCGGCCCGAAGCTCCACCAAGGTACGGCGTTCCTCGGTTTCGCGAACGGCCATCGACGGGTCGAAGGCGCACCAGCAGCCCCGGCCTCTCGTCTTTGCACCATACAACGCCATGTCGGCCTGCCACTGCACCAGCTCTGCCGCAGCGGGTTCGGCTGTCCCAAGCGGTACGAATGCAACGCCCAAGCTTACAGAGAACACCCGCATTTGGTTTGCGTACTCAAACGGCACACGCATCGCGTCGACAATCTGCGCCGAGATTGCTTCGGCCACAGAGCACACCGGCACCGGCGCGATCAGCAAGGCCAGCTCATCACCGCCGATGCGAGCAACGACGTCACCTTCGCGTACCTGAGCACGAACGCGACGCGCCACCTCCTGTAGCAGTGCGTCTCCAAAGTGATGACCGAGCGTGTCGTTGACCTGCTTGAAGTGATCCACGTCCACGAGGATTACGGCAAAGCCGCAGTCATCTCGGGCCGCTTCATCAATTGCCTGTTGAAAGCTTGCACGGTTCGCCAGGCCAGTCAGGAAGTCATTATGAGCGAGAAATGCAATGCGCTGCTCAGCCTCATGACGGGCTGTGACGTCGGTGTGGGTGCGGACAACGCCGCCGCCAGCGAGGCGCACATTTTCGACCTCGATAACCTGCCCGTTCGGGCGCAGCCGGCGAAAGCGAGGCGGCTGGTTACCGGAAACGTGGCCAGCGATCTGACGGCGAAGTTGATCCGAGCAGGCGTTGAATTCGTCGCGCCGCCACTGCTCGGCCACGACCTCAGCCTCTAGCGGCTTGGCTGCCATGAACTCAAGGCTGACACCGAGCATCTCGGCCGCCTGGGCATTAGCGACGACGATACGGCCGGTGCTGTCAATCATTTGCACACCCCGACCGACATGATTGATCGCAGTGCGTATGATCGCGATCTCAGCCAACGCCTCGAGTGCCTCGGTCGGAATAGCGACCGTCTGTGGCCCGGACAGGCGCTCGGCCGTCAGGGTCAACCAGCGGGCCACGACGGTGGCTGCAGACTTCCGACCGCGGGCCGACGCCGCGCTGAGATCACGTAAACTCTTCAAAGCGCCAGGCCTACTCCGAGGGCTGGGCGCTCCGCCATGACAACGTCGTCGTACATTCCACT
>JAYVTX010000348.1:0-8254 GCA_043788425.1 Rhodospirillales bacterium | reverse complement strand
CCACCCCGGACGCAACACCGGGGATGGGCGCAGGCAACAAAAAATCCGACGCAAGCAAGCACGAATCGCAATGCTGCGCGTCATGGCTCGCGTTTGCTGGCAGGGCAGGGCCGCCCGGCTTCGCCACCCCGCAGATCACCGGCGATTCGACTAATCCGGCCGCATGCGCTGGTCCAGTCAGGCGCAGACCGCCCAACAAAACTGCCAGAAGTAGGCGTAGGGCGAGCATCATCGGCGCTTGGTCATACCCCAACCAGCACGATGGTCACGTCATCCTGCGACGGGTCGGACGGCGTTAGGTCCCGGTAGAAAAACGGCGCATGCCCGTCGGCAGTGGCGCGGGTGTGCACGTGCGGGGCCGCATTGACCCATACGGGCTGCGGCGGGTTGCATTCGAACGCGAACCGGCCCTGGCTATCGGCCGTTACCTGGCCACGGTTGGCCGGGTTCTGCTCGCCAATCCCACCAGCGTCGGGCGTGGTGTTCAGGTGGTATTCGACCTGCCCATGCCCGATCGGCTGACCGGCGCCGGTCGACACAACCCGGCCGCGAATGATTTTGCCCGTCCCAACCCGGTCGCGCATTGGCGCATCCGGAATGTAGTTCGCGCGCGGCGCCGGGTGCTCGACCATCGGCGTGACGTCCTGCGCGACGCCGGGACGCACTTGTGTCGGGGTGGTCGCTGCAACGGCTAAAAACGTGCGGCGTTCGGTCATGGTTCCTCCCGCCCTGTACATAGTGCCGAACCTTGGTGGCGTCATGTCGGGCCCCCATTTATGCGCCAAATGGGAGTCACGGACATGATAACACTCCGCAAGTCAGGCGATCGCGGCCGCGGCCAGCATGGCTGGCTCGACAGCCGGCACAGCTTCTCCTTCGCCAATTACCGGGACCCGGCCCACACCGGTTATGGCGATTTGCTGGTGATCAACGAAGACCGGGTAGCCGGCGGCGGTGGCTTCGGCACCCACCCACACCGGGATATGGAGATCATTTCCTACGTGCTCGACGGTGCGTTGGAACATCGGGACAGCACCGGCGGCGGCTCCATCATTCGGCCCGGCGACATCCAGCGCATGTCGGCCGGCACCGGTATCGAGCATAGTGAGCGCAACGCATCAGAATCGATGCCCGTGCATTTCCTTCAAATCTGGATCAAGCCCGGCGGCACCGGCGTGGCCCCCGGTTACCAGCAGAAATCGGTGCCGCCCAATGGTTCGCTCACCCTGGTCGCCTCACCCGAGGGTCGTGACGGATCGGTCACGCTGTACGCCGATGCTGCCGTGTACCGCGCAACTCCGGCCGACGGTGCCACGGTTGACCTGCCCCTCGCCCCGGGTCGCCGCGCCTGGCTACAGGTGGTGCGCGGGACAGCCATGGTGAACGGCCTGGCCCTGGCCCAGGGCGACGGCCTGGCGATCGAGCATGAAGCCGTGCACATCGTCGGCGGCGTCGGCACCGAGATCCTGGCATTCGACCTAAAATGACCGACCCCAAACCCGGCGATCCCATCCCCGGCGACGCCCGCACCTGCGACGCGATCGAGACCAGCATCATCCCCCGCACCCGCGACCTGGGCGGGTTTCAGGTCCGCCGCGCCCTACCATCCGATCGGCAGCACATGTGCGGGCCGTTCGTGTTCTTCGACCAGATGGGACCGTCCGAGTTCCGCATCGGCGCCGGCATGGACGTGCGGCCGCATTCGCACATCGGTTTGTCGACGGTTACGTACCTGTTTGAGGGGGAGGTCATGCACCGCGACAGCTTAGGTACCGAGCTGGCGATCACACCTGGCGCGCTGAACTGGATGACCGCCGGACGCGGCATCAACCACTCCGAACGAACCCGCCGCGCTTTGTTATGGTGGAACTTCGTCTCATCCCGGCCCGAACGGATCGAGCAGGCCAAGGCCGACTGGCGCGCTGCCCGGTTCGACACCGTTCCCGGCGACACCGAGTTCATCCCGTTGCCGGAGTGACCATGATGCGCGCTGGTTCTAGATCGTGCCGGTGCCGGATCGTCTTGGGTTTGCTCGCCCTTCCGTTGCTGCCGCTTTTATCGATGCCGGCCGTTGCCCAGGGCCGGGCACAAGGCGGCATGCCGGTGATGGACAGGCCGAATATTGGCGCATCCGGTCCGCTCGCGATCATGCAGCTGCTGACCGAGGACGCGGACGCGCTAATCGCGGCCTGGCCCAAACCGTCGTCCGGTGCACAGATGAATGGCCAGGCCACAGCCCGCTTTGGCCACAAGATCACGACCTTCCTGGTCTTCAAGGGATGCAAGCCGGACCCGGCCGGCAAATGCGACGTGGTCGCGGATTTTGAGGTGATCAATCCACGGGGGGCCGTCACTACTGCGCGCACCGCCGTTCCGGTTTGGGTAGGGCCGAAGCCACCCAGCCCGGTGGGGCTCCAGCTGTCTAGAACCGGGTTCGGAATGACGCTCGACGATAGCAATGCGGTCGGCCTCTATCGAATACGCGTCGTGACAACCGATCGGATCGCCAAGTTAGTTGTCCCGACGGAGCAGATCGTGATGGTTCGGACCAAGTGATGCGATATTTGCTACCGTGCATTCTATCGGGATTTGTACTTGGTGCAGCCCACGCGCAAACGGTCACCGGCCCGGCGGCACTGGGTGATTGGCGGCAGGACGCGCCCGGTGTCCGGCGGCATATTACGGTGGCAGATCTGCCAGCACCGTATAGCACCGCCTCAGCCGGCAACCCGCCCCGGGTGGTCGCCCGTCCGCCGGGTACCATGCCGTCGGCACCGCCAGGTTTCACCGTGACGCAGGTGGCCAGCGGGCTGGATAGCCCGCGTGCGATGAAGGTTGCGCCCAACGGCGACGTGTTCATCGCCCAAAGCCGGCCGGGCCGCGTAGGCGTGTTCCGGGACGGCCGGGTTTCCACGTTCGCGGAAGGCCTGGCAGGCGTGTTCGGCATCGCCTTCTACCCGCCCGGGCCCGACCCGCGCTGGGTGTATGTCGCTGAAACCAACGCTATCCGCCGCTACCCGTATCGCGCGGGCGACCTGACGCCCCGCGGCCCGGCCGAAACGATCGTCGCCCAACTGACGCCTGCCAGCATCGGTCACAGCACCCGCGACCTGGCGTTCCGCGGCGACCGGCTGCTGGTATCCGTGGGCTCGATGTCCAACGTTGGTGAGACGATGGGCCGCCGCACACCCGCGCAGGTCGTGGCATGGGAAGCGCAGCACGGCCTGGGCGCCGCCTGGGATGCGGAGGAGGGGCGGGCCAGCGTTCTGTCGTTTGCGGTAGACGGAACCGACCGGCGCATTTTCGCGACCGGGCTGCGCAACTGCGTCGGCCTGGCGGTGCAGCCAATAACGTCCGACGTGTGGTGCAGCACGAACGAACGCGATGGCCTGGGCGACGACATGGTGCCGGACTACGTGACACGGGTGAAGCAGGGCGGCTTTTACGGCTGGCCCTGGTACTGGTTGGGCGGCGTGGAGGACCCGCGGCTGCGCGGCCAACGCCCAGATTTGGCGGGGCGTGTAACCGCGCCCGACGTGCTGCTGCAGGCGCATTCGGCGTCGCTACAGATGGCGTTCCATGACCGCTTCCCGGCCCCCTGGCGCGGAGCATTCGCGGCCGAACACGGCTCCTGGAACCGGGCGAAGCGAACCGGCTACAAGGTTATCCGCATCGTGCTAGACGCCGCCGGCGCACCCACGGGTGAGTACGAAGATTTCCTAACCGGCTTCGTTATCGACGACCGCACCGTATGGGGCCGCCCCGTCGGTGTGGCGCAGGCGGCGGACGGGTCGCTGTTGGTGAGCGAGGATGGGAACGGGACCGTGTGGCGGGTCGCGTTCACAGGCCACTGAGCGGTTCCGCCAGATATCGCTTATAGTCCGTTACCCCGCCCAAGATCGTCACTTCCCGCACGACGTCAGGTGCCTTCTTACCCCGCAATTTTGACCATTCGACATACGAGTACTTACCCAGTGGACTGAACCAATCCTTCCCGCGTCTGACAGGATCGTGCGTCGTGTTGCCCGAGTTCAAGGGTGATAGCTCCACCCGCGACTTGTAAGCCTCGACCAGATTTACCGTGCAGAACTCCAGCACGATCGGCGTCAGCCCGCGATTCGCTTTCGCCCCCGCCAGTGTTTGGAGCCCTTTTTTACTGGCCCAAAAGAAGACACGCCCATTCAGAAGCGCCAGCCAGTCCGCCACACCGAGACCACGGTGCAGGCATTTCCGTAGCGCCGCATCCGACATCGGCGACTGATCGTTAATCGTCGCGGGTCCATGAACGGGGTCATCCAGCATTTCGGTCGTGCGACGGCAGGTGCCCTCGATCATCTTACGCCGGTTACCCTGCACGCCGTACAGGTCCAGCAGGGCGGCCGTGGACAATAGCCCATGACGCTCGATAGTCGGCAGGTTCGATGGCAGCGTGAGGTGGTACAAACGCGGATGGCGCGCAGCCAGCTCTTCCGGCGTCATGCCACCCACCCGCCCGCGCGCAGCCCGGGTAGCATGTGTGGCGGCGGCGGTGCCTCGACCGTAATTGGCGGGTCCAGCGGCAGCGCGATCGCGCGCGCCAGCAGGTGCAGCCCGCCACCGGCGCCCGCGCCCCCGCCACCAGCGCCCCCGCCACCATAGACCGGATCACCCGCGACGGGGCAGCCCAGCACCGAGCAATGCACCCGAACCTGGTGCGTACGGCCCGTCGCCGGGCGCAGTTCTAGCCACGTACGCCCACCCGCCGAACCCATCACACGCCACGCGGTTTGCGCCGCCTGCCCGGCTGGGTCGACCACCATGCGCCAGCCGGCGGGCGTCGACACCTTCAGCAACGGCGCGTCCACCACGCCCGCCATCCCCGCCGGCGCGCCGTCCACGATCGCCCAATACACCTTGCCCACCTGCCCCGCCGCAAACGCCGCCTGCACTGTCAGCAGCGCCGCCCGGCGCAGCGCCACCACCAGGCACCCAGCCGTGTCCGCATCCAGCCGGTGCGCCAGCCACGGCCCAGCCCGGCGGCGCGATAGGTGCGGAAACCAATCCTCAACCGACGGCCCGCCCCGCGGACCCGGATGCACGGGCAGCCCCGCCGGCTTGTTCAGCACCACCACATGTGGATCAGCGTACAGGATCGGGATCACGCCGCCAGGTTGACACCGCCGCCCCCACAGCGGAAGCACGCGCCATGGCTGATGATCGTATTTGTGGTGCCAACGCCGTCGCCGCCCTATTTGCCCGGCGTCCCGAGAGCATCGTGCGCCTGTTCTATACCGAAGAAGCCAAGATGCTGGCCGGGCCCCTGTGTGCCGCGATGGCGCAGATGCACAAGCCGTACCGGCTGCTGCCCGACGACGAAATGGCCCGGGCCGCCAACACGCCCCACCACGGCGGCATCGTCGCGATCGCAACCGAGCGTCCGCTGGGCATGATGGACTTCGTCCGCGTACCGAAACACCCGCTGCTGCTGATCCTGGACGGCGTCGGCAACCCCCATAATCTGGGCGCCATCGCCCGCAGCGCCGCGTTCTTTGGCGTGGGTGCCATGATCCTGCACGACATGCCGCTACAGGCCATGCCGTCGGACGCGGCTTATCGCGTGGCGGAGGGTGGGCTTGAGCATATCGAGGTCTTCCGCACCCGAAACTTGCGTAAGGCGCTGCTCGCACTGGACCCGCATTATCGCACCGTCGCCGCGACACTCGGTTCGGACGCCGTACCCGTGGCCACCCTGCCGCGCGATCGCCCGGTGGCGCTGGTGCTGGGTAATGAGGAACGGGGCGTGGGGTTTGAGGCGCTGGAGACCTGCCGCCGCCGGGTCCGCATCGGTGCCTCCGGCCCGGTGCAGAGCCTGAATGTGGCGCAGGCCGCATCCGTGTTGCTGTACGAATTGACGAAGGGCTGACGGTGCGTATCCACGTCCACTCTGCCCCCGACGCCGGGACGTTCGCACTGACCCTGGCCCAGTGGGACGCCGCATCCGCGCGCGCCGGGGCCGTGGGGGCGGAACATACGGTAACGTTCGGCGACACGGCCGAGGCATTGGCGGCGGGCCTGCTACAGGCCGAGGCGCTGGTGACGATGTCCGGCGCACTCAGCCGCGCGCTGCCGTTGCCGCCCGCGCCGCACTTGCGACTGATCTACTGCACCGCCGCCGGATTGGATGGCCTGGCCCCGTTCACGTGGCTGCCGGCCGGGGTGCAGCTGCTGAATAATCGTGGCACCCACGGTGAAAAGGCCGGTGAGTACGGGCTGATGGCCCTGCTGATGCTGGCCAATCAGCTGCCCGCCTATGCTTCGGCGCAGCGGGCGGGGGAGTGGGCCGGGGCCGTCCATGGCGGCATGTTGGCCGGGCGGCGGCTGCTGGTGGTGGGATTGGGCGTGCTGGGCGCGGCCATCGCGACGCGCGCGGCGGCGGCGGGTGTCGTGGTAACCGGCATGCGGACCGTCGCCACGCCGCATCCGGCCTGCATTCGCGTGATCGACCCGGCGGGGCTGGACGCTGCATTGCCGGACGCCGATTTCGTCGTGTTGTCCACGCCGTTGACCGCACAAACCCGCGGCCTGCTCGATCGCCGCCGCATCGGCCTGCTGCCGCCCGGTGCCGGCGTGGTCAATATCGGCCGCGGCGCGCTGCTGGATCAGGACGCGCTGTGTGATGCGCTGGATGCCGGCGCACTTGGCGGGGCCGTGCTGGATGTATTCGTGCCGGAGCCTGTGCCGCCGGGCCATCGCCTATGGACGACGCGCAACCTGATCATGACCCCGCACATGTCCGCCGACGACCCGGTAAGCTACGTGCCACGCAGCATGGATATCTTTTTCGACAATTTGGCGGCGTGGAACGAAGGCCGGCCGTTGCCGAACTGGTTCAAGGTGGCGCGCGGGTACTAGGCGACAAATGCTGGACCAAGTGTACGGCCAACTAACCCGAGGTCTGAGTTAAAAGCGCGCACAAAGTGATTTGGCTAATTCGTCCGGGGTACCTGGGCACCCCATTTGTATAGTTGCTGCTGTCCAGCGAGCGAAGCAAGGCTCGATTGCCCTAACCGAGGCAATTGCTTTTGGAAATAACTCGATCCAGCGGGCGGTTACCTCGGCAGCCGCGATATACGGCGGAGACGCACTGTCCTTCCACCCGTACCCCCACTCAGCAAATGCTCTGTTTGCAAAAATAGTTGCAAGTCCTTCCTCTACGACGGGGATATTCTGATCACCGGTTGGCGCTAGCAGATGAACGGCTTCATGGGCGAGTTGCCAAAGAGCCCGGCTAGGTTCGTGGGCTGCGTCGGCGGACAGCGCAATCGTTAACTGCTTGCGACTTTGATACAAGATCAGTGGTCCTCCGTCGAAGAACTCGATACCCAAGAACGTGTAGTCAGTATCGCGACGACCGTACTCTTCTTCCAGAGTATGCAGGAACACACCTAGAATTGTCGGAAACGTCCAGCTGCGGTGGCTGCTTTGGGTTGCGTCGAGAGAAGTTGTAAAGAAGCCGATTGCCGGCCTCAAGCTACCTAAGTTCAATGATCCTCCTGATTTTATCCGCCGATTGTTACTCCGCCAGCAAGAGCGCATCCCCGCTGATCCGGAACGTTCCCAATTGCGAAAAGAACGACTGGCCGAGCAGGCTAACGCGCACCGCGCCCGATTTCGATATTGTGACGGGCACGTTGCTTCGCACAATCCCCCCAATCGTTAGGGTCCGCAGCTCTGCCCGTGCATTGTAAGCGGTACCGTTCGCCGTGCTGCTCTGCGTCGCAAAATTCATTGTTTCGGGACTGAGGCCCGCGCTCACCGCGTCCTCCCACCGCAATAGGATACCTGTCGCACCCGTATCCACCAGCATTGGCACGGTTGCGCCGTTCAGGCTGGCGCGGACGTAAAAATGGCCATCCCGGTTGCGGGTTGAACTGGCCTGCCCCGCATGGCTTGACGGCGTGACCGGCGCAGGAAACGCGCTGCTGATGGCCGCCGTCGGATAGCTTACGGATGGCATGGGCGGCGCGGGGGCGGCCGTTTGTGCGGCAGTCCTGTTCGCGCAGAGACTAACTGCTGCAACAATCAGAACGAAACCGCGCATACACACCCCCGCATTATGCCGGGACGCTTTCACCCCGGCATCACCCCCGCAATCCATAAAGCGTTAGGATTACTCGCGCGGGATGCTAGCGATCTTGGTGTCGACGCTGAAGAACCCGGCACCCACGGCCGCAAACGCTAGAAACCCGCCCGCCATCGAAAGGTTCTTCAGGAA
>JAYVTX010000347.1:0-26608 GCA_043788425.1 Rhodospirillales bacterium | reverse complement strand
ACGTTGGGCGACACATAATAGAACGTGATCAGCATCACCCCCGCGATCCCGACCGTGGCCGCCCCCAGCCCCCAGCCCACCGCAAAAATCCGGTCCCGGTCGATGCCGATCAGCGCCACGGCGTCCCGGTCCTCCCGCGTTGCCTCCAACGCGCGGCCGAACTCCGTCCGATTGATGAGCAGCAGGCCGGCGAATGCGATCAGGCACACCAGGCTCGCTGCGACCTGCGGCAGGGGTACGAACACGCTGCCGATGTTGAACGTGCGCCCGCTCAACCAGGTGTTCGACACGCTTTTGAAGTCACCGCCGAATACCAACTGCGCCGCGCCACGGATGAAGATCGCCAGGCCGAACGTGGCGAAGATCTGCACCATGCCCTTATTGAACCGGACACTCAGCGCGCGGGCGATCACGCCGCGGTAAATACCGACACCCAGCCCAAACATCAGCACGGCCACAATCGGCAATTGCAGCAATGGATCGAGCCCGGTGGCACCAAAAATCACGACGGCGGCGTACATGGCCAGCATCAGCAGCTCACCATGGGCGAAGTTCACCACGTCCATCAGGCCAAAGATCAGCGACAGGCCGGCCGCAACCAGGGCGTAGATCAAACCCATCAGCAGGCCGCTGACGAGGGATTGGATGACCAGCTCGGCTGTCATGCGCCGTACCCTCCGCCGCCTGGGGTTTCGATCACCAGCGCGTCGCCGGGTGCCAGGTCTGCGTGGTCGGTGCCGGTCATGGGGGTCACGCTGCCGTCCGCCCGCTCCACCCATTGCCGGCCGGCCGCACCCGGCGCGCCGCCGGCCAAGCCAAATGGCGGCACCGTCCGGCGGGACGCGACGATCACGGCCTCCATCGGTTCCAGAAACCGGATCCGCCGCACGCAGCCATCGCCGCCCCGATGCGCGCCGGCGCCGCCGCTGCCGTGCCGCACGCCGAAATGCTCCAGCCGCACGGGGTAGCGCAGCTCCAGCACCTCCGGGTCGGTCATGCGGGTGTTGGTCATGTGCGTCTGCACCGGTCCCGCCCCGTCCCAGCTGGGCCCGGCACCCATGCCGCCGCAGATGGTTTCATAATATTGGCGCGTCGCATCGCCAAACAGCAGGTTATTCATCGTCCCCTGGCTACACGCCAGCACGCCAAGTGCGCCCATCAACGCATTGCAGACGGCCTGACTGACCTCTGTATTGCCAGCCACGACCGCGGCGCCGGGTTCGGGCGACAGGAACGTGCCAGGCGGCAGAACAATGTCGATCGGGCGCAGGCAGCCATCGTTCAACGGAATGTCTTCACCGACCAGACAGCGGAACACATACAGCACGACAGCGCGGGTGACGGCCCGGGGCGCGTTGAAGTTGCCGGGCCGCTGCGGGCCAGTGCCGGTGAAATCGACCGTGGCCCGGCGTGCATCGCGATCCACCCGGACGGCCACGCATAACGGTGTTCCATCATCGAGCGTGGTTGCGAACGACCCGTCCTGCAGCCGGCCGAGCACGCGACGGACACTCGCCTCCGCATTATTCATCACGTGGCCCATATAGGCGTCGACAACCGGCCAGCCGTACCGCTCCGCCACCCGGCCCAACTCCTGCACGCCACGCTCGTTTGCCGCGACCTGCGCCTTGATATCGGCCACGTTCACGTCCGGACTGCGCGCCGGATAGCGGGCGCCGGCCAGCAGCGCGCGGAATGCGTCCTCCTGAAACTCGCCCGCCGAAACCAGCAAGAGGTCGGTAATGACGACGCCCTCCTCCGCTAGCGTTGTCGAGTTGGGAGGTGTGCTGCCCGGTGTCGTTCCGCCCACATCGGCGTGGTGGCCGCGATTGCCGACGAAGAAGCGGATGGCGCCCTCGGGCCCGAATACGGGTGTGATTACAGTGATGTCCGGCAAATGGGTGCCCCCGGCATAGGGGTCGTTCAGCGCAACAACGTCCCCTGGTCGCAGCGTGGAACCCCGGGCCTGCAGCACGGCTTGAACACTCTCACCCATCGCGCCCAAGTGCACGGGCACGTGCGGTGCGTTCGCCACCAGCCGGCCAGCGCCATCGAACAGCGCGCAACTGAAGTCGAGGCGTTCCTTGATGTTCACACTTTGCGAGGTGTTTTGCAGCACGGCACCCGTCTGCTCGGCCACGGCCATGAACAGGTTGTTGAACAGCTCCAGCCGGACCGGATCGACTGCGGTCGCGGGCGCGGTTGCCTCCCCGCCGATGGCGGCGCGTGGGGTCATGCGGGTCAGGATCATGTGGTCCTGGGCCGTTACAGCCGCGACCCAGCCCGCATCGACGACGGTTGTGGCGTTCGCCTCGCGGATCAGGGCCGGACCCGGCAGGCGGTCACCAGCACATAGGCTGATGCGGTCGTAAACGGGCGTCGGGTGCGCTTCGCCGCCGCTCCACATCGTGACCGTGTCTATCGGTGCGGGCGGTGCGACCGGCGTGCCGGTGCGCGATGCCAGGGTGGGTTCGGCGATTGACTCGCCCGCAGCCACGGCCTCGACCGCAATCTGCTCGGCCACCAGCGCGCGGCCGGGCGTCACGAAGCCGAACCGGGCGCGGTGGGCGGTGCCGAACGCGCCGGCTGCGTCATCATCCAGCGGTACGGCCAGCGCGGCCTCCGTCCCCTCATACCGCAGGTGAACCCGGCGGTGTACGGCGGTGGCCGTAGCCCCCTGGGCTGCCAGTTCGGCGGCAGCAGCGTGGGCCAGCGCGTCGGCCGTACGATGTAGCGTCGCCATGGCACCGGGTCCAAATGGCAGCTCAACCGCCTGCTCGCGCAGCACCACCTGATCCGCCAGGCCCATACCATAGGCAGACAGCACACCGGCCAGCGGGTGGATGAACACGGTGCCCATGCCCAGTTCGTCCGCCACCAAACACGCGTGCTGGCCGCCTGCGCCGCCAAAACAGGCCAGCGCGAACCGCGCCGGGTCCTGGCCCTTTTCGACGCTGACCTGCTTGATCGCGCGTGCCATGTTGCTGATCGCGACGTGCAGAAAACCCTCGGCGGCGGCCATCCGGTCCTGGCCCATTTCGGACGCCAGCGCATCGAACGCGGTACCAACCACGCCCGCATCCAGCGCCGCATCGCCACCCGGGCCGAACAATTTTGGAAAGTGTGCGGGCTGCAGCCGGCCCAGCATGACATTGGCGTCTGTCACCGTCAGCGGCCCGCCACGGCGATAACACGCGGGACCCGGCGACGCGCCCGCGCTGTCCGGACCCACGCGGACCCGTGCGCCGTCGAAATGCAGGATACTGCCGCCGCCGGCCGCCACCGTGTTGATCGCCATCATGGGCGCACGCATCCGCACACCGGCGACCGCGGTTTCGAACGCACGTTCGAACGCGCCGTCATACAGCGCCACATCCGTACTGGTGCCGCCCATGTCGAAGCCAATGATTTGATCGAACCCGGCCATCGCCGCCGTACGCGCGGCACCCACGATACCGCCGGCCGGGCCGGACAGGATCGCGTCCTTACCCTGAAAACGGTCTGCCTGGCTCAGCCCGCCATTGGACTGCATGAAATACAGGCGCGTGCCGCCCAGCGCCGCCGCAACGCGGTCGACATAGCGGCGAAGGACTGGCGACAGATACGCGTCCACCACCGTCGTGTCGCCGCGCGGCACCAGGCGCAATAGCGGACTGACCTCATGGCTTAATGACACTTGCGTAAATCCGGCTTCCCGCGCCAACGCACCCAGGCGCTGCTCCATCGCCGGGAAACGCCAGGCGTGGATCAGCGCGATGGCGCAGGCACGCAGGCCACGGCTGGCGGCGGCGGCGAAGGCGGCCCGGGCGCCGGCCTCGTCCAGGGCCTCAATCTCCACGCCGTCCACACCGACCCGGCCGGCAATTTCGGCCACGCTGCCGTATAGCGGCCTGGGCAAAATGACGTTCAGGTCGAATAGCCGGGGGCGCGCCTGGTTACCGATACGCAGCACGTCGCCCAGGCCCCGGTTTAGCATCAGCAGCGTCGGCTCACCCTGCCGTTCCAGCAGGGCGTTGGTCGCGACGGTCGTGCCCATTTTCACGCAATCGATCAGCCCGGCCGGGATGGGCGCGCCGGGTGCCAGGCCGAGCATGTGCCGGATGCCCGCCACCGCCGCATCGTCGTAGCGGGGATCGTCACTCAGCAGCTTGTGCGTCGCCAGCGTACCGTCGGGCCGGCGGGCAACGATGTCGGTGAACGTGCCGCCGCGGTCGATCCAGAACTGCCAGGCCGTGTTTAAATTCGGCGCGCTCATGAGCTCGCGTGCCTCCGGTCGGTGATCAACATGCAGCCCGGTGCGTGGGCGATGAACAAGGGCAGGTTCGCCCGTTCGAGTGCCGCCTGACTAGTCACGCCACAGGCCCAAAACACCGGGACCTCGTCCGGCAGCACCGGCACGGCGTCGCCATAATCAGGACGGGTTATATCGGCGATGCCAATGGCGGCCGGGTCGCCGGTATGGACGGGTTTGCCATGCTGGTCGCTAAACCGCCCGGTGATCTCGGTCGCCCGGTTCACCAGGTGCCGGGCCACGGGCCGCATGGACACAACCATGCCGCCGCCGAACGGACCCACCCCAGCCGTGGGGATGGACGTGCGGTACATGGCGACGTTCCGACCCTCCGTCACATGGCGCAGCGGCACACCGCCGGCGATCAGGGCGCGTTCGAATGTAAAAGAGCAGCCGATCACGAACGTCGCAAAATCCGCCTGCCACAGGCTGGTCACGTCCAGCACGACCGTCACGACACCGCGGCGATAGACGCGATACGCGGGCAGGTCGCAACGGATGTCGATACCACCGCCAAGGGCTGGCAGCGCCCAATTTCCATCGATGGCCGTTGCCAGCACGGGGCAGGCCTGCGCGTTGCGTCGGCAGTATTCGCCGAAATGTGCGGCATGTGCGCCGGGCACGATGGCCACGTTCCCTTGCACGAAGCCAGGCGCCAGGCCGGACGTATGGCCCTCCCGCGCCCCCGTGCGAAACGCGTGGCGGAGTGTGGTGGGTTCGGTCATGACGCTATGCATGCAAGCATACGGCCACGATCATCTGTTTTCGGCCAATCCTAATTCCGCATCATCCACGATCACATATCTGGATCACAGTGCAGCGCGGCCAAACTTGCTACTAACCCGCCCGCGCTACCCGGCCGGCCCATGGTGCTAGCCGTAAACACTAGGGGAGACAGCGCCGGACCCGGCAACAGCACCAACCGGCCGTCGGCCACATAGTCCGCCACCACAGCAGCCGCGACCACACCCACGCCGATGCCGTCCAGCACCATGCGGATCACGGCACTTAGCGCCGTATTGGGGAATAACCGGACCGGAAGGTCGCCAAATAGCGCCGTCAGCTCCTGATAGGGCCCTGTGCCGCGGGCATAGGTCAGGATCGGCCAGCGCGCCCACGCGGCAAGGGCCGGCACAGCCTCCTCCACCAGACCCGGCCGCGCGACCCAGGCCAGTGGAAAGGTACCGAGCGGCAGGTCGCGAACGCCGGCTGCCGCGACCGGGCCCAGCAGCACGGCCACGTCCAGCGTCCCGTCGATCAACCCGGCCCGCAGGCGCGCCGACACATCGACCACGACATCCACAGTCACCCGGGGATGCGCCGCGTGAATGGCCTGCATCAGCCGACCGAGCCCGGTATGCACGATCGTCTCCGACACGCCGAGCCGGACGATACCGCGCAGATCGCCCGTATTTTGCATGGCCGACACCATTTCGGTTTGCAGCGCCAGCATGCGGCCCGCATAACCCAGCAGGACAACACCCTGCGCAGTCGGGCGGATGCGGTTTCGGTCGCGTTCCAATAGGCGGGCGCCCAGTTCCGCTTCCATCGTCGCAATGCGCGCGCTGACGGAAGGTTGGGTCGTGTTCAGCCGGGCGGCTGCGCGCCGGAAACCGCCGAGCTGAACAACCCAGTAGAAAACTTCTAGACTACGAAGGTCAGGCACGCCACATCCTGCCGCGGTGGCGTTGTCTCGGCAATGCAACCGGCTGACGTGCCTACGCCACGCCAAAAAAGGTTCCTGAAAGGACCCACCATGCACCGTACCCCGCTCGCACCTGCCCTTTTTGCCACCGCCCTGATTGCCACCACCCTGCTGGCCGTGCCGGCGATGGCCCAGTCGCAGACCAGCCCGCCCAGCCCCAACAGCTCCACGAGCGCGCAGACCCCGTCCGGCGGCGTAACCACCCTGACCCCTGGCAGCGGTAAGCCTGACACCGGCAACATGGCGTACCCGACGCCACTGCCGCAGGGCAACACCAACACCACCACCACTTCGGGCCAGGTCCTTCCTGACACGGGCAACATGGCCTACCCCGCCCCGCTGCCACAGGGCAATACGCCGGCATCCGGCGTCGTCGCCGTACCGAAGTAGGTTGCAGACGGCATCCGGCCCAATGGTCGGGTGCCGTTTTCGGGCATTGTACCAGCTGGCCTACAAGGCTGATTTCGGAACGGTGGTTCGGGTGGCGTCGGTCAGGCAAGACGACTTAGTGTCGCACCCGCGTACCCGTCGCGGCGGCGGAACCATCTTAGCGTCCGCGAGTTTCCGTACCAAGAAAGTCGCTCCGATAGCCCGCGCCAGCCGTCAGGTCCGCCCCGCATGAGCGACGAAAAGCCATCGCCCGTGCGCCGGGCCCTGGCCGCGTTCCGCACCGGCCGCCGGGTTGGGCGGTCATCGCACCCTGTAGGCCCGTCCAGTGCCCGGCCGTTCACCCGCATCGCCGCCGAGCAGCTGCTATCCCGCGTTGCGGGCACGTCCGCTGTACCGGGCAATGAGATCAGGCTGCTGCGCGATGGCGGCGAAAACTACCCGGCCTGGCTTGCCGCGATCGCCGCCGCCCAGGTGTCGGTCGACTTCGAGAACTATATCGTCCGTGCCGACGCGACCGGTCAGCGCTTTGCCGACGCACTGATCGAACGGGCCCGCGCCGGCGTGACCGTCCGCGTGCTGTACGACTGGCTCGGCTGCCTAGCGACGCCCCGGCGGTTTTGGCAGGCGCTGCGCGATGCGGGTGTCGAGGTCCGGTGCTTCAATCGTCCGCGGCTCGATAGCCCACTCGGCTGGCTCAGCCGTAATCATCGCAAGACGCTACGCGCCGACAAAGTAGGTTTTGTCGCCGGATTGTGCGTAGGCGACGTCTGGACAGGAACGGAGGGGGTGGACCCCTGGCGTGACACCGGCATTAGCCTGCGCGGCCCCGCCGTGTTGGATTTGACCATGGCATTTGAAAGTAGCTGGCGGCACGCAGGCGGCACAGCCCTGCCCACGATGGCAACCCCAGGCCCTGTGGGGGAGGTCGCGGTACGCGTCATCGGCAGCCGGCCAGCGACCATGGGGCTGTACCGGTTTGATCAGCTGATCGCCGGCATTGCGCGCCACACGCTGTGGCTGACTGACGCCTATTTCGTCGGAACGACTGGCTACGTCCGTACCCTATGCGATGCCGCGCGAGACGGGGTCGATGTCCGGCTGTTGGTGCCCGGCGCATCCGACATCCCGGTAGCCAAGGCACTGTCCCGCGCCGGCTACCGCCCGTTGTTGGAAGCGGGGTGCCGCGTGTTTGAGTGGAACGGGCCCATGCTACACGCCAAAACTGCCGTAGCGGACGGCCGCTGGGCGCGGATCGGATCGAGCAACCTCAACCTGGCCAGCTGGATGGGGAACTGGGAGCTGGACGTAGCCATCGAGGATGCAGGGTTCGCCGGGCAGCTATCGGCCATGTACGAGCGTGATTTGCTCGATGCGACGGAGATTGTGCTCGATTTGGGCCGGATCCGGGCCCCCGATCGCCCGTCCGGGACGATGCCGATGCGCCGCGGCAGCCCAGGGCGGCTCGCGGCTGGGGCGGTGGGGCTGGGCAGCACGGTTACCGCCGCTATCACCAACCACCGCTCACTCGGTCCGGCCGAGGCGCGGGCGACGGTCGTGGGCGCCGGCATCCTGCTTGGTGTGGCGCTAATCCTGGTAGCCATTCCCCGGCTGCTAACCATCCCGCTGTCGATCATCGCCGCCTGGCTGGCCATCACCCTGTTGATACGCGCCGGACGCACGCCACACTGATGCTGTCGGTCATAAGCTGGAACCTGCTACGCCTTGTCGGAGCGTCGCTCGATGAAGTCGTGGCGCTGATCCGGCGCGAACATCCCGACATGTTGCTGATGCAGGAGGCGACGCAGCGCATCGACGCCCTTCCCACCCGCGTCGGCGGCTACTACGCCCGGGTGCCGCTGCCCGGCCGGGTCCACGGCCTGGCGATATGGAGTGCAACCGAGTTTTCCGCCCCGCGGATCGTGGCCCTGCCGGCGGGTTCGATGGTGGAGCGGGTGGCGCAGATCGTCGACGCGGGGCCCTTCAGCCTGGCCAATGTCCACCTGTCACACGGGCAGGTGTTGAACCGCCGGCAGTTACGGGCGGTTGTACGTCACATGCCGCCACGCGCTGCTGTACTGGGCGACTACAACCTGGTCGGCCCCGCTTTGGTGCCGGGCTTCCGCGATGTCGGACCGCGCGAGCCGACCCACCGTTCGCTAGACCTTGTGCCGCTGCGGATCGACCGGTGCCTGGTGCGCGGGTTGATTTGTCATGACGCGCGGGCCCTACCGCGCGCCGGATCAGACCACCGCCCGATCGCCGTCCGGCTACATCAGGCGGGAACCCTGACCTGAACAGACCCGGCCGCAATCCGAACCGGATAGGTGCGGACCGGGCGGCTGATCGGTGGGCCCAGACCGCAACCGGTCCTGACGTCGAATTGGCCGGCGTGTAGCGGACATTCAATTACATAGTCTTCCAGCCAGCCCTCCGTGAGCAAGGCGAAGGCATGGGTACAGACATTGTCGACGCAGAACAGTTCGTCACCAATTTTTATTAGGGCGAGCCGGAGCGGTCCAACAGTTACAGCTTGCATCCCGTCCAGGCCGGTCGGAACGGCAACGGTGCACCAGGTTTCGGTTTCGTCCATAAAACAACCTTTCCACACAAGTGGCGTTATATGGCCGTGATTAACGCCTAAGAAAAACTTAACTTCACTTCGAGCGCTGCGTTGAATAGCTTTGGCATAAGGTAGTCTGGCCTTAACGCGCCAATGTAGGAAGGGCTCTCATGATGCGATCCGGCCCATTGCCCGCTCGACCGGCTGGTAATCCACTGACAATCGTCGGGCATGACCGTGCCAACCTCGATCGCGACGTGCGTGCCGCCGTGGCCCAGGGCCAATTCCATATTCATTGGCAACCGATTGTTAGTTGCCTCACCGGGACGCTCTATGGATTTGAGGCTCTGCTGCGCTGGGATCGCCCGGACCATGGCCCTGTGTCCCCGGCCCAGTTCGTGCCGATTGCCGAGCGTATGGGCCTCCATCAGCAGCTCGATACCTGGGTGCTTCGCCGTGCCTGTGCCGAAGCTGCTCGATGGCCGGCCCCGCTCCACTTCGCCGTAAACGTGTCCGCCGGCTGGTTCGACGGGACGGATTTATCGACGACCGTGCAGCGCGCGCTGGAGGCGGCAAAGCTCGACCCGGCACGGCTGGAGCTTGAAGTGACCGAGCGGATCTTCTTCGACAGCGCCGGCAGTGCCAGGTCGGAACTAGCTTATCTACGGGCGCTGGGCGTCAGTCTGTCACTGGATGATTTCGGCACAGGGTTCTCGTCCCTCGGCTATCTTCGAACGATTGCGTTTGACAAAATCAAACTCGACCGGACTTTCATTGAAACGCTTGGCACTTGCCGCAGGACAGAGGTGATTGTTCGCAGCTTGCTGCAGCTGAGCTCTGGCTTGGGCATGCAAGTTTGTGCGGAGGGCGTCGAGCAGGAAAGCCAGCTCGGCATTCTGCAAGCGTATCGTTGCGACGAAGTACAAGGTTTTCTGATTGGGCATCCGGCTAGCATCGGTGCCGATACATTCCTAACGTATGCCCGGCTGCCTGAAAGTGATATGTTCGGCTCTGCCTGATGTGGGCTTGGGGGAAAGCCGGAGTTGGAGAGGTCGCAGCACGCGATAGCTGGTGCGCAGGCTTTTGCCGGCCGAAACAGCCGTTTGCGAAGGATGGTATCTGCAATCCGGCCGCGGCTTGCCATTCTTGCATTCGTTGCGATGGGGCCGCTGATCGCATTGCTGGCCATTGCTGGTCTTGAGAACCGGTCGGACGCCCTGGCCGAAGCCGGTCGGCAAACGGAGGCGCTAGCCCAGGTTGCATCCGAACGGCAGGATGATGTTATCCAGGAAGCTCTGCACCTGCTTACCGTGCTCGCCCGCGTGCCGGAGGTTCGGTCTTTCCGCCCCTCCTGTCACGACCTTCTCCGCCAAATCGGTGAGGACCATCCGCGTATCGCCGTCATCACCGCCGCGCGTCCCGATGGCAGCGTGGGCTGTGTCAATTTGGCGGACCAAGTCAACTTCAATCTTGGCGACCGGTCCTACTTGCAAGAGGCGTTGGCGGCCCGCGGCCGAGCAGTGGTGAGCGAGGTTGTGATCGGCAAGATCACGCGACGCCCCATCGTTGTCCTGGCCATGCCGATCCTCGCTGCCCGCCGCGAGGACCCGGCCCTCGGCGCCATGCTCGCATCCCTCGACCTTACGGCCTTTCTTGCACCAAGCCGGGACCGGCGCCCGGGCGACATGCAATCGCGCGTCGTCGACGTTCGGGATGGGAACGTGCTGGTGACCGATCCAGGCGGTCGAAACTCGGGCAAGACGCGTATCAACGATGTAACGATCGCGGCAATACTCGCGAACCCAGGCGGTGGTGCGTGGACGGGGTTGAACATCGACGGTGTCAAAACGCTCTTTGGCTTCGCGCCCCTGGCCAGCACGCATCAAAACCTGTTCGTGCTGATGGACCGCCCGGTCGCCGCCGTCCTTGCCGAGGCTAACCAGCGCGTCCGCCGCGACTTGGCCGTGGGCGTTTTGACCGTCGGATTTGCGCTGCTCAGCGCCTGGCTGGTTGGGCACCGGTCCCTCGTGGCACCCGTGCGCCGGCTGGCAGCGTTCGCCGGGCAAATTGGGCGGGGGGCGCTGGAGGCCACGCCACCACAACTGCCCGGCGCAGCACTGGAGCTGCAATCCCTGGGTCAGTCGTTTGCGAACATGGCCGGCCGCCTGCAGGAGCGCGATTCGGAGCTCGCGGCCATGCAACGCGCGGTCTCCGTCAGCGAGGAGCACCATCGCCTACTCGCTGAAAACGCCAGCGACATGATCTCGATGATCGACGCCAACCTGATGCGGACCTACGTCTCCCCAGCCTGCCGAGAGGTGCTAGGGTGCGAGCCGGAGGAAATGGTTGGTAAGCATGCGTCCAGCAATATTTATCCCGAAGACCTGCCGGCAATGCGCGACGTGCTGCAAGATCTCGACACTAGCGGCAACCTGACCGCACGGGCACAGTACCGAGCGCTGCACAAAGACGGGCGCATGATCTGGCTGGAATCGTCAGGCCGGCGACTTCCCAACAACCAGGGCTTTGTTGTCAACACGCGCGACATCACCGAACGCCGCGCGATGGAGGAACGGCTGGAGGCGGCCAACCGCCTATTGCGCGTACAGGCGCTGCAGGACCCCCTGACCGGCGTCGCCAACCGGCGGCGATTCGATGAAATGTTGGGTGTCGAGTTTCGGCGCGCCCAGCGACTGGCCAAGCCGCTTAGTATCCTCATGATCGACATCGATCACTTCAAGGCCTTCAACGATACATACGGCCACCCCGCGGGCGACGCGTGCCTGCGCACCGTCGCCCGCAAAATAGAGGCGCAGATGCGTCGGTCCGGCGATATGCTCGGCCGCTATGGTGGGGAGGAGTTTGCGTGTGTGCTCCCGGGGGCCGACCCGACTGGCGCGCTGCAAATGGCAGAGCAGATCCGGGTAGCCGTCGAGTTATTGGACGTGGCCAATATCGGCAGCCCACTCGGTATTCTGACGGTAAGCATCGGCCTGGTCACGATCGACCCGCCGCAGGATCAGGAGGGACCTGCCGAGTACGTCGAAGCAGCGGATACCGCGCTATACCAGGCCAAACATAGCGGCCGTAACACGGTGTGCGTGGCGCAGCCGCAGCAGGCCTAAATTACGGCACGGGCCGCGGCGTATTCCTTGGCGAAACGCGCAACAAGAGCGGCAGCCGGCAGCACCTGGTCGATCGCGCCGATGCCCTGGCCGCTGCCCCAGATATCCTTCCACGCCTTGGGCTTGGATGCGCCGAAATCCATGGCCGACGGATCGGACCGCGGCAGGTTGTCCGGATCCAGCCCAGCCGCCACCAGGCTTGGCCGTAGATAGTTGCCGTGCACGCCGGTGATCAGGTCGGTGTAGACGATGTGGCTCGCATCGCCATCGACGATGGCTTGCTTGTAGCCAGCCGTCGCATTCGCCTCCGCCGTGGCGATAAACGCGCTGCCGATATAGGCCAAGTCCGCCCCCATCGCTCGCGCCGCCAGGATTGCAGCGCCATTGGCAATCGACCCTGAAAGCGCCACGGGACCATGAAAAAAGGCCCGTATCTCCTGCATCAACGCGAATGGTGACATCGTTCCTGCATGCCCGCCGGCACCAGCGGCGACAGCCACCAGGCCATCCGCCCCCTTTTCGATCGCCTTGCGCGCAAACATCGCGTTGATCACGTCATGCAGGACGATCCCGCCATAACCACGCACTGCCTGGTTTACCTCCGGCCGGGCACCCAGCGATGTGATGACGATCGGTACCCTGTACTGCACGCAAACGGCCAGGTCGTGTTCCAGCCGCGTGTTGCTGCGGTGCACGATCTGATTGACTGCAAATGGCGCAGCCGGCTGGTCCGGGTGGGCGCGGTCATAGGCGGCCAACTCGGTCTGGATCCGTTCGATCCACTCGGCCAGCGCACTCTCCGGCCGGGCATTGAGCGCAGGGAACGAGCCGACGATCCCCGCCTTGCATTGCGCGATAACCAAGTCCGGATTGCTGATGATGAATAGGGGCGCCGCGATGACCGGCAGGCGTAGGTGCTGGAGGATCGGGGGCATGCTCATGGCGCGCATGGGGCACTGACGGCCGCCGCGCGTCAAGAAGGTTGACGCCCTTACACCGGCACGGGACAGTAGCATTAACGGCACGCAACAGCGCCGATCTGGAGGATACAATCCCATGGCTGCACCCAGGACTATCCGTACGTCGCTGCGCGCCACGCTGCTCGCCTGCTCGCTGCTCGCGGGCCACCAGGCCGCAGCGGAAGTGGTGAAGATCGCCTATATCGATCCCCTGAGTGGATCGCTGGCTGCCACAGGGCAGTTGGGCGAACAGCATTTCCGGTTCGCGATCGATCGGGTGAACAAATCGGGCGCAGCCGGCCCGGGCCGGACGCTGGAGCTTGTGCCACTCGATAACGAAGTCAGTCCTGAGAAGTCGTTGACGCTGCTGCGCAAGGCGATTGATGACGACATCCATTACGTGACCCAGGGCAATGGCAGCGCCGTCGCATTTGCGTTGATCGACGCGATCAATAAGAACAATAAGCGCGCGCCGGCGCAGTCGGTAATGTTCCTGAATTACGCCGCCGTGGACCCGGCGCTAACGAACGACAAATGCAGCTGGTGGCATTTCCGCTTCGACGCGGATGTGGACATGAAGATGAAGGCCCTGACCGACTACCTGGTCAGTCAGGCCGCGACCAAGAAGGTGTTTATCTTCAACCCGGACTACTCGTTCGGCGTATCGGTTGAAAAGGCCGCGCAGGCGATGCTGGCCGGCCGCCGCCCGGACCTGGAGGTTGTGGGTGCCGAGCGGGTGCCGCTGGGCCGAACCAAAGATTTCACGCCATACGTGCAAAAGTTCCAGGCCGCCAACGCCGACGCGGTCGTAACCGGCAATTGGGGCCAAGACCTATCATTGCTGGTAAAGGCGGCCGCCGATAGCGGGTACAAGGGCAAGCTCTATACCTACTACCTCGGCGGTAGCGACGTGATGCCCAGCGTGTCCGCCGCGGCCGCGGGCTATGCCCAGATTGCCGAGTACCACGCCAATGTTGGCAATCCCGAGCTGGAGACGATGGCCGCCGCGTTTGAGGCGCAGTACCACGTCCCCTTCTACTACCTACGCGTCATGACCGAGATCGATATGCTGGCCGCGGCCATGAAGCAGGCCAATAGCAGCGACCCGGCCAAGGTTGGTGCTGTACTTGCGACAATGAAGATGACCACGCCGTTGGGTCAAGCTACGATGCGCGAAGACAACCACCAGCTGCTAAATCCGATGTTCGTAAGCACGCTGGAGCCGGCGCAAAAATTCGTGTTCCCCGAAAGTAAGCTCGGCTTCAAGACCGTCAGCCGGATCGAGCCCGAGGCGCAGCGGATGGCCACGACCTGCAAGTTCGCCCCCCCATCGTAGCATTCATGTCGTAATTCCATGGAGCAGGCGCTTCTCATCGGCCTGAACGGCCTGGTTTATGGATTGCTGCTGTTTATGCTGTCCGTCGGTCTGACGCTTATCTTTGGCATGATGGGCGTGTTGAACCTGGCCCATGCCAGCTTCTACATGCTGGGCGCGTTCCTGGCCTACACCATCAGCATCCGGATCGGCTTCTGGCCGGCGCTGGTGGTGGTACCGGTGATCGTCGGAGCGATGGGCGCGGCCGTGGAACGCTACGGGCTGCGGACGGTGCACAAGCACGGCCACGTGGCGGAGCTGCTGTTCACGTTTGGCCTGGCCTTTGTGATTGGTGAGGTCGTGCCTTTGATCTGGGGCCGTAGCCCGGTGCCGTACAAAGTGCCGGCGACACTCGATTTCGCCCTGTTCAGTGTCGGTGGCAACGCGTACCCGGCCTATCGCCTGTTCATGATGGCCGTAGCCGTTGCCATGTTCCTGGCGCTGTTTGCCGCCCTGGCCCGCACCCGTCTGGGACTGGTCGTGCGCGCGGCACTTACCCATCCGGAGATGGTCGGCATGCTGGGCCATGACGTGCCACGGGTGTTCACGCTTGTGTTTGGCGCCGGCTGCGCATTAGCCGGGCTGGCCGGCGTAATGGCAGGCAATGCGTTCACGACGGAGCCCGGGATGGCGCGTGCTTTGGGTGCCGTCGTGTTTGCGATCGTGGTGATGGGCGGCCTCGGCTCCATCTGGGGCGCGCTGGTCGCGTCGCTGCTGATCGGATTTGTGCAAACGGCTAGCATCAGCCTCGACCTGAAGCTGGGGCTGGCGCTGCAGCGCATTGGCATCGCGATTGACCCGGCGGTGTGGGGCGATGTGTACGGTCTGACCATCGCCCGGGTGGCGCCGGTGGTGCCGTATGTACTGCTGATCCTGGTCCTGGCCGTGCGGCCGCGTGGCCTGATGGGGACCCGCTCGGCATGAGCGATCTGGAGCTGCCCCTACCGCTCGCCCGCACTGACGGCCGTTGGCTGCGGACGGCCATGCCCTGGGTCCTAGCCGCCGCGGTAGCAATCGTGTTGCCGCACGTCGTGCCGGGCGGCTTTGGGCTTAGCCTGCTGTGCCGGATGGGCATTGCGATCATCTTTGCGCTCAGTTTCAACATGCTGCTGGGTCAGGGCGGCATGTTGGATTTCGGGCACGCCGTGTTCCTGGGCCTGGGTGGCTACCTGGCCATGCACGCCATGCGGCAGACCGGGTGGCCAGTACCGCTGCCGCTGGTGCCACTCATCGGCGGGGTGGGTGGGTTGCTCACTGCACTCGCCGTCGGCTGGGTCGCTACGCGGCGCGCGGGTACCGCCTTTGCCATGATTAGCCTGGGCGTGGCCGAACTGGTGGTCGCAACTGTCCATCTGTTCCCGAGCTTCTCTGGCGGTGAGGAGGGCATCTCCGGCGACCGCTCCAACGGGCCGGCTTTGCTTGGTCACGATTTCGGCCCGCAGATCGAGGCATACTACCTCATCGCAGCCTTCGCCTGGGTCTGCGCGCTGCTGATGTACGCCTACACGGCCACGCCGCTCGGCCGCCTGGCCAATGCAGTACGCGATAATCCGGAGCGGGTCGGCTTCCTCGGCTACGACCCGGCCCAGATCCGCCGGGTCGTGTTTGCGCTATCGGGTCTGTTTGCCGGCGTCGCGGGCGGGCTGGCGGCGTTGAATGATGAGATCGTGACCGCGGCCGGGCTAAGCCCCGATGTCTCGGGACAGGTCCTGCTGATGACGTTCATCGGCGGCATCGGTACGTTTTGGGGGCCGATCGCGGGCGCGGTGCTGATCACGTTCTTATCGATCGCGCTCAGCACCGTGACCGATGCGTGGCAGCTGTATAGCGGGCTGCTGTTCATCGCGATGGTGGTGTGGGCGCCCGGCGGAATTTCGGGCGTGCTGCTGGCGCACGTACCGTTGGGGCGGCGGCTAGGGTCGTTGGTGCCGAGCTACGCCGCCGTGGCACCCGGGCTGCTCCTGGCAATCGCCGGCACGGTCGGCCTGTCGGAGCTGGCGTTCCGGTTGCAGGCCGTCCGCAACGGCGCGACACCCCGGCCGGTGCTTGGGTTTGCCGCCGATCCAGGCTCGGTCTGGCCCTGGCTGCTGACGGCCGCGCTGCCGGTGGCCGGCGCAGTCTTGCTCGCCCGCACCTGGCCCGGCGCGCGCGACGCGTGGCGGCACGCCAGTACCCCGCCTAGCACCCCGCCTGGCGCACAGGCCGGTACGTGACGGCGCTGACGGTCACGGGCCTGCAAAAGGCGTTTGGCGCGACGAAGGTCATCACCGGCGTGGACCTGTCGGTGGCCGCCGGGGAGCGCCACGCGGTGATCGGCCCCAACGGCGCGGGCAAAAGCACGCTGTTCCACCTGATATCCGGACGGCTGCGCCCCGATGCGGGCCGCGTGGCGCTGGGCGAGCGCGACATCACCGGGCTGCGTCCGCATGAGGTGTTTAACCTTGGCCTGGCGCGTAGCTTTCAGGTCACCAGCCTGTTCCCACAGCTGAGCGTATTCGAAAATCTGCGCGCCGCCGCCATGCGCACCCATGGCTGCGGGCTGAATTTTTGGCGCAGGCTCGGCAGCTATGGCGCGTTGCGGGACCGGGCGGAACAGCTGCTGGTGCAAATCGGCCTGCAGGAGCGGCGGCACGTACCGGCCGGGCGGCTGGCCTATGCCGAACAACGCGCGCTGGAGATCGGCGTGACCATCGCCGGCGGCGCACGCACGATCCTGCTGGACGAACCGACGGCGGGCATGAGCCGGGCCGAGACGGAGCGTGCCGTCTCCCTTATCCGCCGCATGAGCGAGGGCCGAACGCTGGTGATGATCGAGCATGATCTGGGCGTTGTATTCGGCCTGGCCGACCGGATTTCTGTGCTGGCGGAGGGCCGGATCATCGCCTCCGGCCCGCCCGACCAGGTGCGGGGCGACCGCGCGGTCCGGGCCGCCTATCTGGGCGACGCCGCATGCTGACCCCCGCTTTATTAACGATCACCGATCTGCGCGCCTGGTACGGCAAGTCGCAAGTTCTGCATGGTGTGAACCTGCAGGTGGCCAAGGGAGAGATCGTCGCCCTGCTGGGCCGCAACGGCGCAGGGCGCAGCACGATGCTGAAGGCGGTCATGGGTGGTGTCACCCGCCAGGGCCAAATCCGTTTCGGCGATACGGAGATCGCGCACCTGCCGCCCCATCGGGTCGCGCGCCTCGGCCTCGGCTATGTCGCAGAAGACCGATCGATCTTCCCAGACCTAACAACCCAGCAGAACCTGCTGCTCGGCGAAAAACCCGGCCCCGGCGGCCCGTTCGCGCTGGCCGACGCCTATGCCCTGTTCCCCCGGTTGCAGGAACGGGCGCAAGCACCCGGCGGCGCATTGTCAGGCGGCGAACAGCAAATGCTCGCCATGTGCCGCACGCTGATGGGCAATCCGGCGCTGCTGATGGTCGATGAACCGACGGAGGGTCTGGCGCCCATGATGGTGCAGGCGGTGCGCGAGCTGCTGCTGGCCGTCGCTGCCCGGGGCGTCACGATCCTGCTGGTAGAACAAAAGCTCGATATCGCGCTGGCCATCAGCCACCGGCTGTACGTGATGGGCCATGGCGAAATCGTGTTTGAAGGCACACCCGCAACGCTGGCTGCCGACGCCAGCGTGCGGCGCGAATGGTTGGAGGTTTGATGTTAAAAGTCAGTGGCACCGGCAGCGTGGCCATCCTGCATCTCGATAATCCGCCGGTGAACGCACTCGGCCTCGGTCTGCGCACGGCGCTGATGGCGGCGCTGGATGAGCTGCGGGCAAAGGCCGGCGCAGGGCTGACCGCCATCGTGATCGCGGGATCGGACCGGGTATTCAGCGGCGGCGCAGACATTACCGAATTCGGGCAGCCCGGCGCAGAACCGTCGTTACGCGCCCTGATCGCCGCGATCGAGACCATGCCCGTCCCGGTCGTGGCCGCCATACAAGGCGTGGCGTTCGGCGGCGGGCTGGAATTGGCGCTAGGCTGCGATGCGCGCGTGGGCTGGTCCGGCGCCAAGCTGGGCCTGCCCGAAGTGAAGCTTGGCTTGCTGCCCGGTGCCGGCGGCACCCAGCGTCTGCCGCGGGTCGTGGGCCTGGAAAAGGCGATCGGCATGATCCTGACCGGCAACCCGATCGGCGCTGACGAGGCAAAGGCGGCCGGCCTGCTCGACGCCGTGCTGGACGGGCCGTACCCGGACGCGGCGGCGGGCTATGCGGCAACCGTTCAACGCCGCCCCGTGCGCGACCGGGAGGACCACCTGACGCCCGCCCGCACCGACCCGGCGCTGATCGACCGCCTCGCCGCGCCATACCTACGCGCCAATCCGGCCGCGGCCCCGCGGGGCTGCCTGGAAAGCATTCGAAATGCCGTAACGATGCCGTTTGACGAGGGCCTGGCCGCCGAACGCCGCGGGTTCGAGACGCTGCTGGCCGGGTCCGAAAGCCGGGCGCAGCGCCATGCCTTCTTTGCCGAGCGGGAGGCCCAAAAACCGAAATTGGCTGCCGGTACGCAGCCCCGCCCGATCAAACAGGCGGCTGTGATCGGCGCTGGCACCATGGGCGGCGGCATCGCCATGTGCTTCGCCAATGCCGGCATCCCCGTCACGATCATCGAAATGGAACAGGCGGCGCTCGATCGCGGTATGGCGCGCATTGCCGAACTGTACGGCATCAGCACCAAACGCGGCAGCATCTCCGCCGATGAGGCCGCGGCGCGGCTAGGCCGGATTGAGGCGCATTTGGGCCTGGAGGGCGTGGGCGACGCCGACATCGTTGTAGAAGCCGTGTTCGAAGACATGGACGTAAAGCGCCAGGTTTTCGCGGAACTAGACCGCCTCGCAAAACCTGGCGCGATCCTGGCGACAAATACCAGCTATCTCGACATCGACACGATCGCCGCCGCCACTGCCCGGCCGCAGGATGTGCTCGGTATGCACTTCTTCAGTCCCGCCAATGTGATGAAGTTGCTGGAGGTTGTGCGCGGTACCACGGCCGGTGACGACGTGGTGGCGACGGCGTCGGCGATCGGCAAGAAATTGGGAAAAGTCTCGGTCGTGGTCGGCAACTGCTTCGGGTTCGTCGGTAACCGCATGCTGGCCCGACGCACCGATGCGGCCGAACGCTTGCTGCTGGACGGCGCATCCCCGGCGGAGGTCGATGCGGCGCTGGTGGCGTTCGGGTTCAAGATGGGGCCGTTTGCCATGGCCGATCTGGCGGGCCTGGACATCGGCATGCGCATCCGCAAAGCGTTCGGCAAGACGGCGGCCGTGGCCGACGCGCTATGTGACGCCGGGCGGTTCGGACAGAAAACAGGCGCCGGCTACTACCGCTACAATGGACGCGACGCGACGCCCGACCCGGACGTGGACGCGATCATCGCCAGGGCCAGTGAACACGCCGGCATCACCCGCCGGACCATCGGTGCCGAGGAAATCACCGAGCGTCTGGTGTTTCCGATGATCAATGAGGGCGCGCGCATCCTAGAGGAAGGTGTGGCCCAGCGCCCCGGTGACATCGATACGATCTGGCTGCACGGCTATAATTGGCCCGTATGGCGCGGCGGCCCGATGTTCTACGGCAGCGAGACCGGCCTGGCCCATATCGCCCAGCGCCTGGCGTATTACGCCGACACGACCGGCGATGAGACGATGCGCCCTGCCCCGCTACTGGCACGGCAGGCGGCGCAGGGACGCGGTTTTGCGTAGCCGCGCCTGGGACGCCGTCTACCCTGGATCAGGCCCCGCTTCGGCATGGGACATACCGCTCGCGCGAACAACGCTGCCGGAATTGCTGGCGCGGTCCGTCGCCGCCCACGCGTTGCGCCCGGCGATGGAGTTTGGCGGTGTCGTCACGAGCTATGCCGAACTGGGCGCGCGGGTGGCCGACGGCGCAGCGCGGCTGGCGGGTGCCGGCGTGGGCCGCGGAGAGGTTGTGGGCCTGCTGGCCGGCAATTCGCCCGGGCAGCCCGTGGCGCTGTTTGCGGCACTAACGGCGGGCGCGATCGTGGCGCAGCTCAGCCCCATGGACCCGCCGCGGGCGCTGGCGAAAAAACTGGCCGATGTGGGCGCGCGCCGGCTGATCACGACCGATGCGGCCCCGATGCTGGCGGCGGCCGCGGCGTTGCTGGCGGCCGGCGATGTCGATGCGGTGTATGTGCTGGGCACGGCCCCGCCGGGCATGATCGCGTGGGGCAGCCTGCCGCATGGTCCGATGCCGGCGGGCCCAGGGATTGATGACGTAGCGGTGCTGCAATTCACGGGGGGCACGACGGGCCAGCCGAAGGCGGCGATGCTGACCCATGGCAACCTGACCGCGGCCGTCAGCGCGTATGACGCCTATGGCCGGGTCTGCGGACGCGCGTTCGCACCCACGGACCGGGTGATGGCCGTATTGCCGCTATTCCACATCTATGCGCTGACGGCCGTGCTGCTGCGCACGCTGACGGCCGGGGCGTGCATGCTGCTGCGGCCCCGCTTCGACCCGGCTGTGGCGATGGAGGATATCGAGGGCGGGTGCACCCATTTTTATGGCGTGCCGACCATGTGGATCGCCATGGTGAATTACCCCGGCGCAGCGGCACGCGATTGGTCCCGCCTGCGCATCGCAAGTTCTGGCGGGGCAGCCCTGCCGGCGGAGATCGGGCAGCGTCTGGCGGCGATGACCGGCCTGATCCTGGGTGGCGGCTGGGGCATGACCGAAACGTCGCCCGCCGGCACCAATCTGCTACCCGACTGTCCGGCCGCCCCTGGCCTGATCGGCGTGCCGCTACCGGGTGTCGACGTCCAGGTGGTGGCCCTGGACGACCCCTCCCATGTGCTGGCACCCGGCCAAGTCGGCGAGCTACAGATACGCGGACCTAACGTCATGGCGGGCTATTGGGGCCGCCCGGAGGAGACGCGCGCAGCATTTCACGATGGCTGGTTCCTGACCGGGGATATCGGCCTGATGGCACCCGACGGCCAATTCACCCTGGTCGACCGCAAGAAAGAAATGCTCATCTCCGGCGGGTTCAACGTCTATCCCCGCGTGATCGAGGACGCGATCCACGAACATCCGGATGTGCATGAGGCGGCGGTGATCGGTATCGCCGACCCCTATCGCGGTCAGGCGGCGAAGGCGTTCGTAAGCCTCCGTCCCGGCGCGGCCCCGTTAACGCTGGAGGCGCTTCGCACCTTCTTGGCCGATCGCCTCGGCCGCCATGAATTGCCCGCGGCGTTGGAGGTGCGGGACGAACTGCCGCACACGGCCGTGGGCAAACTCGCAAAACTAACTTTACAGAATGAGGATCGCCCATGACCGACGCCGTCATCGTGTCTACCGCCCGCACCCCGATCGGCCGCGCGGGCCGAGGCGCGTTCAACATGACCCATGGCGCACCGCTGGGCGCGCATGTGATCCGCGAAGCCGTGGCCCGCGCCGGCCTGGAACCCGGCGACGTCGAAGAAGTCGTGCTAGGCGTGGCGTATCCGGAGGGTGCGACCGGGGGCAACATCGCGCGGCAGGCGGCGCTGCGGGCCGGGCTTGCAACCACTACCGGAGCCACGACCGTCAATCGGTTCTGCGCATCGGGCCTGCAGGCGATTGCGATGGCCGCGCACCGGGTTCTGGTCGACGGCGTGCCCGTCGCCGTCGCGGGCGGTATGGAGAGCATCAGCCTAGTCAGCAGCGCCCCCAACCGAAACCACGCCCGGGATGGGTGGCTGGAGGCGAACATCCCCGCCATCTACATGCCAATGATCGAGACGGCGGACATTGTATCGCGCCGCTACGGCATCAGCCGCGAACGGCAAGACGCGTACTCACTCGAAAGCCAGCGCCGCACCGCCGCCGGGCAGCAGGCCGGGCGGTTCGATGCGGAGATTGTGCCCATGACCACGACCAAGTCCGTGACCAACAAGGACACGCAGGACGTAACGCATGAAGAAGTGACTCTGCGCCAAGACGAGGGCAACCGGCCGGAAACGACGCTGGACGGCCTGGCTAAGCTGAAGCCTGTGCGCGGGGACGACCAGTTCATCACCGCTGGTAATGCGAGCCAGCTCAGCGACGGGGCCAGCGCCTGCGTTATCATGAGTGGCACCGAGGCCGCCCGCCGTGGATTAACCCCGCTCGGCATCTTTCGCGGCCTGGCGACGGCGGGGTGCGAACCGGACGAGATGGGGATCGGCCCGGTTTTCGCCGTGCCCCGGCTGCTGGCGCGGCATGGTTTGACGGTGGACGACATCGATCTGTGGGAGCTGAACGAGGCGTTTGCCAGCCAGGTCCTGTATTGCGCAGACAAGTTGGGCATCCCGCATGACCGGCTGAACGTCGATGGTGGGGCCATCAGCATCGGCCACCCATTCGGCATGTCCGGCGCGCGCATGACCGGCCATGCCCTGATCGAGGGGCGTCGGCGGGGTGCCAAGCGCGTTGTGGTCACTATGTGTATTGGTGGCGGCCAGGGTGCCGCGGGATTGTTCGAGATCAATTAGGAGCATCGCCCATGGACCTATCTTTCAGCCCGGCCGAAAACGCCTTTCGCGAGCGGATGCGTACCTTCTTCACCACGCAAATCCCGGAGGGCATCCGTGCCCAAGTGCAAAAGGGCGAGCATGTGACGCGTGAGGCGCAGGTTCAGGCGCAGCAGATCCTGAACGCCAACGGCCTGGCGGTTCCGCATTGGCCGGTGGCCTGGGGCGGGCAGGATTGGACGCCGGTACAGACCTACATTTATCAGGATGAACTACAGCAGGCCAATGTGCCATTTCCGCTGGCATTCAACTGCAGCATGGTCGGCCCCGTCATCGCGCAGTTTGGGTCGCAGGCCCAAAAGGAGAAGTTCTTGCCGGGCACCGCGAGTCTCGACATCTGGTGGTGCCAGGGCTTTTCGGAGCCAGGTGCCGGGTCCGATTTGGCGAGCTTGCGGACGACTGCCGTGCGGGATGGCGACCATTACGTCGTAAATGGCCAAAAGACGTGGACGACGCTGGCGCAGTACGCCGACTGGATCTTCTGCCTGGTCCGCACCGACCCGGCGGTGAAAAAGCAGTTGGGCATCAGCTTTCTGCTTATCGACATGACGTCACCGGGCGTAACGGTGCGCCCCATTCAAACCATCGATGGCGGGGTTGAGGTGAACGAGGTCTGGTTCGACGACGTACGGGTACCGGTTGAAAACCTGGTCGGTGAGGAAAACAAGGGCTGGGACTACGCCAAGTTCCTGCTGGGCAACGAACGCACCGGCATTGCCCGCGTGGGCGTAAGCAAGGCGCGCATTCGCCGCATCAAGCAGCTGGCCGCGCTGGAGCGGGTCGGTGACCGGCCGCTGATCGATGAGCCGCATTTCCGGGAAAAGGTTGCAGCGGTCGAGGTCGAGCTGAAGGCGCTGGAGATAACGCAGCTACGGGTGGTCGCCGATGAGAGCCATCGTGGTACGGGCAAGCCAAATCCGGCCAGTTCGATCCTAAAGATCAAAGGAAGCGAGCTGCAGCAGGCGACGACGGAGCTGCTGATGGACGTGGTTGGACCCTACATCCTGCCGTATGACGATCATGAGGAAGGCAGCAACCTGGAGCCGGTTGGGCCGGACTATGCGGCGGAGGCTGCGCCCACCTATTTCAACTGGCGCAAGGTTTCGATCTATGGCGGATCGAACGAAATCCAGCGGAACATTGTGGCCAAGGCGATCCTGGGCTTCTAGAGCACGTTTCGACCGATCGGAATCGATCGTTCGAAAGGTCGTGCGTTAGAAATCTATATTCTAGAACAGCTTACTTCGTTCATTCAGAGCCGTGACGGCTCTGAATGAACGAACGCTGCTCCAGGATTAGCCTAACAAATCGCCCAGGAGCTGTGCCGTTGGTTCGGCTCCCGGGCTATTTTGCCGGGATGGCCAGCTGTCGTTCCAGCCGATGTACCGACCAGGCAATGCCGGCGTTGATCGACAGGTAGATCGCCCCCGCGCACGCGAACACCTCAAAAGCCCGAAATGTTTCGGAAATTATGGAGTGCGCCTCGCCGGTCACATCCATCAGCGTCACACTACTGGCCAGCGCGGTGGATTTCACCATGATAACGATCTCATTCCCATAAACCGGCAGCGCAAGCCGTAGCGCCAGCGGCAGGGTCACGGTCTGGTATAGGCGCCACCGCGACAGGCCCAGCGCCTGCCCGGCCTCGATCACGCCGCGGGGCACGGCGTTCAGGCCGCCGCGCATAATCTCCGTCCCATACGCTGCCGTGTTGAGCGTGAATGCCAGGATCGCGCACCAATAAGGCTGGCGCAGGAATGGCCAAAGCGCCGATTACCGGATCTCGGGAAACTGGCTCAACCCGTAATAGATCAGGAAAAGCTGCACCAGCAGGGGGGAGCCCCGAAGCACATAAACATACGCGTCCACGGCCCAGCCCGCAGCATGCGATGTGCGCCGGGCGACGGTCAGCAGGACGGCCAGCACCATTCCTACGCCTACCGAAATCGCCGCCAGCGAGAGCGTCAGTGGCAATCCGGCCAACAGCCGACGCATCGTGTCCAACAGGAATGCGCCGTCGATCACGCCAGGCCCCGCCCGGCGCTCTGCCACCCGGAACGCCTGGCCCGACGCTGTCGTGATGACCAGATACAGCGCCGCGCCGGCCGCATAGAACAAGAAGGGCTGGCGCGTTGACCCGGCGGCCAAATTCACCTGGGGTAGCAGCTCGATCAGCCCCGTGACGGAAACCAGGGCCGATTCCTTCACCACCACCTGCCACACGTTGCCCAACCCCGGCAGCGCTGCCCGTAGCACCTGCGGGGCCATGACGCGCCAGGCCACCACGCGGCGCGACAGGCCAAGTGCCAGCCCCGCCTCCATCTGGTCCGGTGCCACCGCACCCACGGCGCCGCGAAATACCTCCGTCTGATATGCGCCGCTGATGAAGGCGACCGCCGCCGCGCCGGCTGCAAAGCCTGGTAGGCCGATGAACCCGTCCTGCCCCATCAGGCGGCCGACGCCCGTCAGCACGCTGCTGCCGCCAAAGTAGAACAGGTAGATCACCAGTAGGTCTGGCACGCCCCGCATGACAGTCGTGTAGGCCCCGGCCACCGCCCGCAGCCATCGCGGACCCGCCAGCTTCGCCCACGCGCCGGCCGCGCCTAGGCACGCGCCACCAGCAAATGCGGTCAGCGACAGCAGCACCGTCATGCCGGCCGCCCAAAGCAGTGGCGCCCCCCAGCCGGCCGGGCCGAAACCGAGAAGCGCCACCGATGCCAACTAGCGAGAAGCCAATTAGCGCGGCGTCAGATCAAGCTTGAACCATTGCAGCGATAGCCGCTTCAGCGTGCCGTCCGCCGTCGCCTCCATGATCGCGCCCTCCAACAAAGCCACCAGCTCCGGATCCGTCTTCCGGATACCAATGCCCGATCCAATGCCGATTGGCCCGCCCGTGAACCCCGGCCCGGTGAACACGATGTCCTTGCCATCCGGCTTGTCGATCGCCGACTGGATATTCGCGGCCGATGCCAAGATCGCGTCCACCCGCCCGGCATTCAGGTCGAGAATGAACTCGTCCGCCGTTTTATAGCTGCGGACGTCCACGACGCCCTTCAAATACGTGTTGGCGAAATCGGCCTGGATCGTGCTGACCTGTACGCCCAGTACCTTGCCCTGCAGCCGGGTCTTCATGGCGTCGATCGCCGGCTGGGACGGTACCTTGTCATCCAGCTTGTATCGGTCGCCGGAGTCGGGCAGCGCCTCCAAACCGCTACCCTTCAGCGTCGTAAGCTGGGTCGGGCTGACAGCGTAGGGGCCGGCGAAATCGATCACCTCCCGCCGCTTGGGGGCGATGGCCATGCCGGAGACGATGGCGTCGTACTTACCGCGGTCAGCCCGGGGATGATGCCGTCCCAATTCTGGGCCACCACCTCACACTTTGCCTTGATCCGGCGGCATAGGTCAGCCACCAGGTCGATCTCGAACCCGGCCAGCGTCCCGTCCGGTTTTGTGATGTTGTAGGGCGGGTACGCCCCCTCCGTCGCGAACGTGATAGCCGGCCAGTCCTTGGCCAAGGCAGGGACGGCGCTGGCCATGATAAAACCCATGGCAAGTATTTTTCGGCGTCATCGATTGGTCATCGTAGTCTCCCGTTTGTTATACGCCCGGCGTCATGCGTTGACCGTTGCATAGGTTCTGGTTGCGATTGAGTTGATGCGTCCGGGTTCTGCGACGAACCAGTTCCATGCCGTGCAG
>JAYVTX010000346.1:0-4447 GCA_043788425.1 Rhodospirillales bacterium | reverse complement strand
GCGGGCTACGCTGCGCCAGGCGGACGTGCTGCGCCGGGCGGGCGCGTTCGATGAGGCGGACGCGTTACTGCGCCAATTGCACGCGGCCGATGAAGCGACGTCCGCCGTCCTGACGTATCAGCGCGCACTGGTCGCGGCCCAGGATCGCGGCCGCCACAGCATCGCTACGGCCCTACGGCCGCCTGCGCGCCGGCCCCACGCCTCACACGGGGTGGTAACCGAAAAAAAGGGCTTCTGGGCCCGGCTACGTGGATAAAACGATGCAGGCGCTGCTGGACGCCAAGGCAAAGCCGGTCGGCTCGCTGGGCCGGCTGGAGGCGCTGGCCGTGCAGCTTTCGGAATTGCAGGGCACGCTGGCACCCGTCGTACGGGACCCGGTGGTCCTGGTATTTGCGGGCGATCACGGTGCCGCACCGGCCGTCAGTGCGTTCCCGGGCGCCGTCACGGCGGCCATGGTCGGCGTCTATGGCCAGGGCAGGGCGGCGGTGAACCAGCTGGCGGCGGTCGCGGGTGCACGGGTCGTGGTAGTCGATGCGGGTGTGGCCGGACCCGTGCCGGCGGGTGCGATCGACGCCCGGGTTGCGCCGGGCACCAACGATTGGCGATACGGACCGGCCATGGACGCGGACCAGCTGCGGGTGGCCATGGAACGCGGGGCCGCCATTGTGGATAGTCTGGGCGACTGCACCGTGCTCGCGTTAGGGGAGATGGGTATCGGCAACACCGCCAGCGCCGCCCTGCTGGTGCACAAGGTTGCGGGCCTGCCGTTGCAGGTTGGGCGGGGTGCCGGCCTGAACGATGCGGGGCTACATGCCAAACAGGCAGCCGTCGCCCAGGGTGCGGCCCGCACGCCGGACCGTCTGGCCCCCCACGCTGCCCTGGCCGAGTATGGCGGCTTTGAGATTGCGATGCTGACCGCCGCCATCCTACGCGGTGCCGGGCAGCGCCGGTGCGTCGTCATCGATGGCGTTATCGTAACCGCGGCCGCGGTCATGGCCCACGCGATCGACCCCGCGTGCCTGTCCGCCTGCGTGTTCGCCCACCGGTCGGCCGAACCGGGGCACGACGCCATGCTGGCCTATCTTGGTGCGATGCCGCTGCTGGATTTAGGCCTACGCCTGGGTGAGGGCACGGGTGCCGCGCTGGCGATCCCGCTATTGCGCGCGGCTGCGTTGCTGCCGGCGATGGCGGACCTGGCTGACGTACTGTGAGCCAGTGGCGGCTGGTGTTAACGGCCGTCCAGTTCATGACCCGCTGCCCGGTGCCGGCTTGGGTCGGCCACAGCCCGGACCAGCTTAACCGTGCGACCCGGTACTTTCCCCTCGTTGGGATCGCCGTGGGCACGGTGGGGGCGGGCGTGTTCTGGGCCGCATCGCAGGGCCTTCCCCCGCTTGCTGCCGCAGTGCTCAGCATCATCGCGACGCTGCTGGCGACCGGCGCATTTCATGAAGATGGGCTGGCCGACACCTGTGACGGGTTGTTCGGCGGCTGGACCCGCGACGACGCATTACGGATCATGAAAGACAGCCGGCTGGGTACGTTCGGCGTCGCCGGGCTGTGCACGGTGCTGGTAACAAAGGCCGCGCTGCTGCATGACCCGGCCGCCATCATCGCCGCCCACGCCGCCAGCCGGTTCATGGCCGTAACCCTGATTGCGGCGCTGCCCTACGTGCGGGAAAGCGAGCAGGGTGCCCGCGCCAAACCGGTCGCCCATGGCGTCGGTGTGCAGGAGCTGGCGGTGGCCGGCCTATGCGGGCTCGTGCCGCTGCTGTTTGTGCACCGGCCGTTGGTGTCGGTTGCCGTGGCCGCCATACTGACTTTGGCCCTGGCCCGCTGGTTCCGACGCCGGCTGGGCGGCTATACGGGGGACACGCTAGGGGCTACGCAGCAGGTGGCCGAACTGGCCATCCTAGGCGTGGCCGCATGGGTGTGAATTGCCGCGCGGACTGATCTTTGCGGCGCGCCATCCCCGTCCGTTGGTGGGTGCCCGCTTATGCTACGGCCGCCTAGACGTAGAACTGGCGGAGCCGCCGGGCGTCGGGGCCGTTGCGCTGCTTCGGGTACTGACCGACCCAGTCGAACGGATTATCGCCTCACCCAGCGCCAGAACCCGGCTAGTGGCAGAGGCGGTGCGCGCGGAGACGGGTGCGCCGCTGCACCTGGACGACCGGTTGTTGGAGATGGATTTTGGCGTCTGGGAAGGCCAGGCCTGGTCCGCGATACCGCGCGCTGAAATTGACGCCTGGGCCGCCGACCCGCTGAACTACCACCCCGGCGATGGTGAATGCGTGATGGACGTATTACGACGGGTCCGCCGCGCATGGACCGGCGTTGCCAGTGCCGCGGAAAACACCCTTGTCCTGACCCATGCCGGCCCAATCCGCTGCCTCCTGCATGTGGCGCGGAACACCCCGCTGCTTGCGGCCATTCAGGCCAGCATCGCCTATGGCTCGGTCACGCGGTTCGATTAGGGAACCAATCGGCACGCCTAATGTTTGGTGCCCACACCCATTTATGGAGTACGCGAAATGGACGAGGACAAAGTCGAAGGTACCGTGCGAAACCTGGGCGGCAAGGTCGAGGGCGCGTTTGGCTCCATGACCGGCGATACCAAGTTGCAGGCCGAGGGCGCCGCCGATAGGGCGGCCGGCACCGCGCAAAACGCCTACGGCCAGGCCAAGGACGCAGTGCGCGACGGCGTCGATGCGATCAAATCAAAAGCGCGGAGCGTGGCCGACCATGGTGGCTCACAGGTGCTGGACCAGATCGAGGAAGCGGGCGACTACCTGGCCGAGCAGGTCGATAATCGCCCGGTGACAGCCCTGCTGATCGCCGCGGGAATTGGCTTTCTGATTGCGTTGGCGTCAAAGCCCGCCACCGTTTTCTACCGCCGCTAGCCTAATGACGGGGGCGGTCCGCCGTCCCCGGTCAGGCCTGCAGGAAGCCGACCAGGCGCTCCGCCTCTCGCACGATGGGATCAGCAAGCGCACTCGCCCGGCCTGCTCCTTCCTGCAAGATCCGTTCAACCGTGCCGGGGTCGGCCAGCAATCGCCGGGTCTCTGTGGCGATTGGCGCTAAGTGCTCCACCACGACCTCCGCCATTGCATTTTTGAACACGCCGAAACCCTGTCCGCCATGGCGGACTAGCACGGTTGCGGCGTCCACGCCCTGCATGGCTGCCATGATGCCGACCAGGTTTCGCGCCTCTGCCCGGTTTTCCAGGCCTGCGGGCTCGCTGGGTAACGGCTCGGCGTCGGTACGGGCCCGGCGGATCTTCAGCGCGATCGTATCGGCGTCGTCGGTCAGGTTGATGCGGGATTGGTCCGACGGGTCGGACTTAGACATCTTTTTTGTGCCGTCACGCAGGCTCATGACGCGTGCCGCCGGGCCACCGATCAGGGCCTCGACCGTGGGGAAGAAGTCGACCCCGTAATCGTGGTTGAATTTTTGGGCGATGTCGTTGGCAAGCTCCAGGTGCTGACGCTGATCGTCGCCAACCGGTACGCGGGTCGCACGATAGGCCAGGATGTCGGCGGCCATCAGGCAGGGGTAAATGTATAGCCCGGCCGAAACCTGTTCGCGATCCTTACCAGCTTTGTCTTTGAATTGGGTCATGCGGTTCAGCCAGCCGATACGGGCGACGCAGGTGAAAAGCCAGCCTAGCCGGGCGTGGGCCGGTACGGCAGATTGGTGGAACAAGATGTGCGCGGCCGGGTCGATTCCGCAGGCAATCAGGCTCGCGGCCAACTCCCGCGTGGCCTTGCGTAAGGCGACCGGGTCCTGAAATTGCGTGATGGCATGCAAGTCGACCACGCAATACAGGCATTCATGGTCTGCCTGCAGCGCCACCCAGTTGCGGACGGCGCCAAGGTAGTTGCCCAGCGTCGGCACGCCAGAGGGTTGAATGCCGGAGAATACGCGGGGGCGGTTTGTCATGTCGGCGTTGTCACTGGGCGGCGTGGCAGGGTCAAGCTACCGTCCCGGTAAGGGAGAGGCCACAAATGTCCACAATCAGCTTTCGCTGCAACATATGCGGCATCGGCCACGACGCCGTACCCCGCGCGCTGCTAGGGCGGGAGGATGCGTCCTGCACGGCGTGCGGATCGTCGGTACGGATGCGTGGCGTGATCCACTACCTCAGCCTTGAGCTATTTGGCCGGTCGCTGCCGCTGCCAGAGTTTCCGGTCCGGCCGGACATCACGGGCGTGGGCCTGAGCGACTGGCCCGGGTATGCGGCCAACCTGGCGCAAAAGCTTGGATACACAAATACGTTTTATCACCAGGAGCCGTACCTTGATATCGTGTCGCCGCTCCCGGAGCATCTGGGCCGGTATGACTTTCTAATCTCTACCGACGTGTTTGAGCATGTGCCGCCGCCCGTTTCCCGGGCGTTTGCCGGGTCAGCGGCGTTGCTGAAGCCCGGCGGCCTGCTTGTTCTAACGGTCCC